>NZ_JBCFBO010000002.1:300000-474697 GCF_038562635.1 Methanobacterium sp.
TGGGCACTTATGGAATGGATGGATATCTCCCCTACTTCTACACCGAGCTGATCAGCAGCATACTTTGTTAAATAAGTTAAACCTACTGCATTGGGGAACCAGGCACCGTAGATATCGTGTGACCTCCATAAACCAGTTGTATAAAGTTTTCCATCCCTTATTTTGAGATCTACAAGGATCATGCACGGTACTTCATCGACTTTTGTATCAGTAGTCGGGTCCCATGTTACAGAAATTGATCTCCTTGATTCAGTACAGTTTTTAAGCCTGTCAATGGCCACCTGAATCTGATCAATGCCCTCAAAGTGTGCCCTCAGACGGTTACCGTAAGTATAAACAAATCCCTGCTTATCATCACTTATAAACTGCTTCGAATAAATTTTAAGTTTTTCCCCTCTCCAAAAATAACCGGTTGGTATTTTTATGTTCTCAAACATGTCATTTTCATTATTGTTTTTAGATTTCTGGTTTCCAAGGGGATTTTTTATTGTAACAAGGGTATTCAAAACTTCTTTAGTTAATGAGCCCCTTTCATCATTTATTTCTTTACCTTCTTCCATAATTTTCTTTACAAGTGTTTCCCAGCCGTCTGCTATCTGATTGACTTCAATTTGAAATGACATGTTATATTCTCCGTTGAACTAAGTTTTTATTAAACTGTTATAAATTTAATGCTTTTTGAATATTTAACCCGCGTCTGTATTATAATTTATAAAATTAAATAAATTCAAGGGACGCTACAATTATCAAAATTAAAATTCCTTTGCGACTTCTGCCATTACTTTAAGTTTAGAAAATGCTGCCTCTCTTGACCTCAGCCTCATTCCACAGTCAGGGTCGGCAATCATGTTTTCAGCACCTATAAGATCTATACCTTTTTTTATCAGGTTTTCCACTTCTTCCTTACTTTCAATTCTGTCCGTTTTATTATCCAGACACCCGAACCCTATTTTTTTCCCGCGGAGATTCACATTTTCAAGGGCGTTGATGTTGCCCTCGATACCTGCAAATTCACAGTCCACGATGTCCACCGAGAATTTTAAAAGTTCATCAAATATATCCACCACTTCACCACATACATGCATGGCTACTGGTACAGATAAACCATCTGCTATAATCCCCACAGCTTTCTTTGCAACGTTAATGTCCACAACTCCAGTAGAAATAAAAGGTTCATCTATCTGCACAACTACAGCACCTGCATTTTCAAGATGTTCTGCTTCTTTTTTTAAAGCATATGCTAAATCTATGACTGCATCTTCTTTTTTATCATAATAATCTTCAATTCTGGATGAAAAAACAAGTGTAGAAGGGCCTGTTATTATTCCTTTAACTCCTTTAACACTGCCCTCAATGGTTTTTTTAGGTTTCTGGCCATATTCCTTTGAAATTCCCTCTGCTATTTTTATAGCAAATTTAAGGTCTTTTGCACATACTGATTTAGGTGAAGGCATTATTTTTCCCACAATTTTAGGAGTGTTATCCTCAACAGCCATTCCATAGATAGAACTGGCGAAAATTTCCACCATCCCCTCCCTTACCTGCCCATCGGATATTATATCAATACCTGCATCGATTTGATCCTTTACTGCAAGCTCTATGGCGGGTTTATATGCATCATAATTTCCAAAAGCATTAAAAATCTTATCTGAAAGTGATGATGGGTTTTTTAGTAAGGGGGGATAACTCCCAACGACTGTAGTTAACATAATTGGCCTCAAATGTTAAATTATTAATTTTTTAATCTAAACTTTTATATAATTCACATATGGTTTAAGTGGTATAAAAATCATATGATAATATGTTGCAACAATTTGATTATTTTAATTGTTTTGTCCAGGCATTGGTTTAAGGTCTTTTAAAACATAGAATAAAAGAAAAAAATAAAAAATGTGTCTATTTATTCATCACATAAAATAATAGCCATAGTTGTTTAAAGTAGATAAAAAACTAATTTTACACAAATAACAGATTCTTAAGCTTTTAAAGCCGATTTAGCGTCAACTTCCCCAAAAAATTCAAGAGCAGGTTTGACTAACAAATCCAGGTTTACCGCCGCAAATAAATGGTCTCCTTCCACAAGAATCAGTTTTGAATTAGGTATTTCTTTTACTAACTCTTCTGTACACCCCATGGAAATAGTATGATCTTTTGTACCGTTTATTATAAGTGTAGGAGCTTTAATTTTGCTCAACTGGCCCTTACCATCAAATTCTACCGTGGCAACAAACTGTCTATAAAATGATTCTCTGGTTGGAGGATACACTTGTGTAAAAAGTACTGCACTTTCCTTGACCAGTTCTTCCCACAATTCAGGTGTCTTCAATGCGATTTCAAGCTCAATCTTCATTGAAGGAGAAACACGAGCCGCTGTAGAAGTTAATATCAAACCTTTCACCATTTCAGGATATTTAACAGCTATCACCTGTGCAATTCGACCTCCCATAGAACTACCAATAAAATGAGCTTTCTTTATTCCAATGGAATTCAAGAGTCCCACAGTGTCTTCAGCCAACATTTCGATAGAGTATGGTTCATCAGGCTTGTCGGTTCTACCAACACCTCGATTATCAATACTCACAACTTTATATTTTGAAGTAAACATCTGTATCAAATGACCTACTGTACTGGTTTCAAGGCCCGCCCCATGAATTAACACCAACGGCTCACCTTCACCACGTATCTCATAATACATATTTATATTTCCTACTTTTTCTACTGGCATTTAATTCCTCCTTTATTTATTTAACCAGAGCGTGTGCAAAGTATAAAAGTTCGCAAACATCTCTATTTTCATTTTTACCGTGGAAATACAAGTCTTTGTAATCTTCACTAGTTACATTTTGAACCCTTGAAAATCCAAATTCTGTAAGAAAGTCTTCGATCTTTTCTTCTTTAATTCCAAATTGGAGCGGTTCTCCCTGTTCTGCTACATGATTTCGGATATTTGTCCCTATTTCTAATTTACAGGTTCCATCAACTACAGATTCAGGGTAATAATCAAAAATAACATGACTACCTTTACCTGAATTTTCTACAATAAATAAAAGAGTTTTAGCTACAGCCTTAGGAGGAATGTACATTATAAGCCCTTCCATAATAAAAAGCGTCTTTTTTGAACTATCATATCCATTATCCAATAATTTTTGACCCAATGTATCCTTTTCAAAATCAACAGGGACATAAACAACATGATCAGGAAGAGAACCAAAAATTTCGCCTATTTTTTGAATTTTAAAGCTCTGAGTACCCGGATGGTCGACTTCAAACACTTTTATATCCTTTAATTCCTCAATTCTATATGCTCGTGTATCATATCCTGCACCCATTATAACAACCTGTTCAATTCCTTCTTCAATAGATTTTTTAGTAAAATCATCGAAATATCTAACTCTAGCCATTATAGAACTGCTGAGTCCTGGAAAAAGTTTTTCCATTTGTTCTACTTTCACTTTAGCTTCTTTTGGGTGTTCTCTTCCAAATTTTATTATTTCGGGACTGATGAAATGTACAGCATAAGGATCATAACAGATTCTTTCATCTTCAGGCTTTACAGATTCACCAAACCTCTGCATTGCCATTCCCTCAGCCATTTTGCTGGGGTTTTCTCTATTAACATTATTTTCAGACATTTAATAACCTCTTTTTTAAAATTTAAGCCTCATTCTATTCAATCACCGCATGGACGAATGATGATAAACTATTGACCGTTCTATCCTTATTTTTCCCATGGAAATAGGCTTTTTTATAGTCTTCGCTAGTTATGTTCCTAACATTCTTGAATCCTCTTTGAACTAGAAATGATTGAATTTCTCCATTATTAATACCAAAAAGAAAAGGCTCCCCAACCGCCATAACTCCATTTCGCCAGTTCTGCCCTTCTTCAAGTTTGCATGTACCATCAACCACAGATAATGGAATGTAATCAAAAATTATGGCACTGCCTTTGCCTGAATTATAGACTATGAAAGATAGTATTTCATCCACGATCTCATGAGAAAGATACATTAAAAGCCCTTCCATAATAAAAAGAGTTTTCAGAGACTTATTATATCCACTTTCCAGAAGTTGGTGGCTGAACTTATCCAATTCAATGTCCATTGGAATATATGTTACATAATCAGGAAGTGAACCAAAAATCTCAGTGATCTTCTCAATTTTTATACTTTGGGTGGCTGGATGGTCTATTTCGAACACTTTAACCTTATCCAGTCCTTCAATCCGGTATGCTCGGGTATCATATCCCGCTCCGAGTATGACAAGTTGTTCAATGCCGTCATTGATGGACGAATTCACAATATCATCAAAAAATCTCACTCTAGCCACAATTGAGTTACTGGCTCCTGGAACTAAACGTTCATTTCGAGCTACGAATGCTTTATACTTTTTAGGGTTATGAACCGCAAAATCCAGCACTTCCCGACTAATAAAGTGAATAGCATACGGATCATAACAAACGCGTTCATCTTCAGGTTTTTTAGATTCACTCATCCTTACCATGGCTATTGTCTCAGCCGTTTTACTGGGGTTTTTCATATTTACTCCAACATTATTTTCAGGCATTTTTTACTCCTATATTACAAGCTATTTTCGAAAAACATGCTTGATAACAATTTTTGATAATCTGCTTATTTATTCGATGACACCATGTCAGTGACGTAGCGTCATTTAATGACGTTGTGTCATGGAATATTTAAAGTTTTTGATAAAAGAGTTAACAAAAAATGAAATAGTAAAATTAAAAATATTGTTATAACTCAGTTTAAAAATTAAATATAATTAAATCATGCCTAAATTTAAGAAAATAGGTACATAAACCTTGAAATAAGTTATTAAAAAAATATAACTGATTTATATACAATATAACATATACATGAAATAAATAATAAATCAAATAACAAAATTAACCATTTTTATTTACATTACTTCTGTTACTAATCATATTGCCCATTAGTTCTCCAACATCCCTTAAAAATTCTTCATGGCTAATATTCTGGCTTTCAAGTAAATCTTTAAGGTCTGGAGGTAAATTATCAATACTATTTGCAATTAAAGTTTGCAGAACAGTCACTTCGACTGAATTGACGTCAGACCTGATTATTCTTTCTTTTTTACCCTGTTCTACTGCATTACGAAATATATTCAACATCTCACGGCGCAAAACAAGGATCTCATTTAGATATTCACTGATTGTGAATTTTGGTATTGGAAAATCAGGTACAATGCCTTTTTCTAAATTTTTTATATATATTTCTTCAAATTTCTTCTTATATTCAGGATAGAGCTTACTGTCAGAAGAAGGAAATATTTTATATTCTGCAGGTTCAATGTTATCTAAATCAAACCTTCCAGATAATAAATAATTATAAGCCCTTAAATAATCAGAATATTCTTTAGCAAAGTCATAATATGCCTTTCTAAATCCTGCAAGTTTTGAAAAACTATTTTTTCCTTTCTTTACTTCATCAGTGATCATTTTATACAATATTCTGGTTCCGCGAAGGACAATCGCAAAAAATAGTTCTTCTTTGTTTTCAAAGTATAGGTAAAGGGTAGATCTGCCTAATTTCACTTCTTTAGCTATATCCTTTAAAGAAACGTTTTCATAACCTTTAGAAAAGAATAATTTCTCTGCTGCGTTTAATATATCATTTCTTCGCTGTTCCTTTTCTAATTCTTTCCTGGCTATGAGTGACATTGTTTTTTTCACCTGTAATTAATGTAATCAATATTAAGTTTACATTTAATTTATAAAGTAATTTCCATCCCAGTATAAATGCTTTTTAACTTACCGCTTAAAATTGGTTTCATTATATTAAATCCGCGTTCTCCAGTACAATGACCCGTGTAAATTTGTCCTGCAGCTTCCAATTTTAACCACTCCGCTATTTCTTCAATTTCTTCTTTTTTAGCCGTCTCAAATGTACGGGCTCCAGCCTGGAGATGGAACCCTCCAAGTACAGTGCCTATCTTTTTATGAGGAAAAACTTTTTTAGCAGTATTTATAATATTTTTGATCCCGCTGTGCCCACATCCTGTAAAAACAGTTAAACCATTACTATTTTCTATAATCATGAATAATTCATGTTTAAAATCATCTTTTATAAGTTTTTCATTTACTTTTTCAAATAAAACATGATTACTGTAAGGAACTGGAAACTCTTTATGGATATTAGGCACTATAAACATGTTTTTGGCTATTTCTACAGTTTTGTCAATGAAATATAATCTTTCTGCATATTTTTCGACTATTTCGCTATCGATACCAATGTATTTTTCACCCTCAGGACGTTTAGAATAATAGGAACCTAAAGCTTCCTTTTTAAGGTAAACTGGTGCTTTATCGTTAATCTGGAAAAATTTTAGAAGTCCTCCAGTATGATCGTCATGTCCATGAGAAATGATTACAGCATCCACTTTCCGTAGATCAATGCCTAATCTTGACGCATTTTCTATTGCGCTTTCTTGAGGGCCTCCAGTATCAAAAAGAATTTTATAGCCATTTTTTTCAATAAATAATGAGATCCCATGTTCTGCAATTAAATCAGAATTTTTTAGCTTGGTATTTTCAGTCAAAACAGTTATTTTCATCTCAAGTCTCCAATCTAAATAATCTGCATCAAGTGTAATATTATATACTTTTAAACCGCATAAAATTCAACTTTTACAGAAAATATTAATATTTTTCGTTTCCAGGTTTTGCTTTAATATAATTAACTGTAACATAGTTAGGGTCCGTTTCATCACGAATAATTTCCTTGCTGACCACTTCAAATCCAGTCTTATCCAGCATATCCACTATCTTTTCTTGATTTAAAAAATGACCAGTAGTTGGGATCTTACGATAATTTACAAGTGCTTTAAACCTGAACTTTAAGTTTCCATAAAAGGATAGAAAAGAAATGTCAGGGCCTGCTATTATAAGTAAACCTCCAGGTTTTAAAATTCGGCGGCTCTCTTTAAGAGCTTTTTCAGGTTCAGTAAAGAGAAGAACCAAACCCATAAATACAGTATCAAATGTTCCTTCATTGAATTTACAATCCTGGCAGTCCATAACCTGAAATTCAAATCCTTTCAGGTTTTCTCTAGCAATTGACAGCATTTCCTCTGAAATATCAGTTGAAATAATGCTTTCTGACTTATTTGCCAGTGTTTTTGTGAAATAACCTGTGCCACAGCCAAGTTCAATTAGATTTCCTAAATTGTCTTCTTCATTTAACTTTTCCTGTATTTTTGGCCTTATTTTTTCTCCCATGATATTATCTATAGCTGAATCGTATCTATTTGATAATTCTGCCCAAAATTTAATGAATTCTTCCGCCAAAGAAACCCCTCTTATTACAAAGAATACTTCCAATTAAAAAAAGAAAAGAATGCATATTTTGTCTAGCCGAAATTGATGAACTTTTTAGGCTCAAAATTGGTCTGCATTGTCCAGAAATAGGCTTCACCTTTGGCAATGCGGAAAATTATAAGACCCGGACTGTTAAATGTCATACCAAATTCCTTAAGGAATGGCCTATCTTCCAAAACCTTTTTTTTAAGATCAGGGTCATCAACAAATTCTATTTCACCAGCTACCCTCATCATTTTTCCTGTCGCCTCGTCTGGCTGCCAGAAACATGCCTCTACTTTAGGATTTGCTTGAAGCTGTCCGTACATATCTTTCATACCTCCAATCTGGAAGTAAAATCCATTTTCATCAGCAAACCAGAAACCAAGTGCTCTAACTCTAGGCTGGTCCCCTTCAGTTGTTGCAAGGTAGCAAACAGGCGTTTCATTTGCAAAATTTATGCAGTCTTTAAAATCCATAATATCATATCCTCCATTTAATTAGTTTAAATAGATGTAATTATATTTATTTTTTAATGAATATATAAAATATGTTATATTTACAGGAAAAATCAATAAATTGAGGAGTAATAAAATGAAAGAACAAAAGCCAAGACCATACAGATTTACAGAAGCAGTAAGTGATGAATTAAATGATGCATTCCAGAATTTAGCCGCGCAAATAATGAAAGATGGAGCATTATCTTCAAAGGAAAAATCAATAATAGCGCTAGCATGTGCAGTAGCTCTCAAATGCGAACACTGTGTAAAAGCCCATAAAAAAAGCGCTTTGGCAGCTGGTGCAAGTATGGAAGAGCTTCTCGAAGCAGGTGCAGTTGCAGGCCAGGTTCGTCTTGGATCAGGTTTAACTTTTGCATCATTCCTTCTTGATGATGATTGAATTAAATAATCCTTATTTTTTCAACCCAATGATACTCTCGCAGTAATTATCACCAGCACACATTCTTTTGGTAAAGATTTGAGTATATTCAGGGTTAAGGGACTCGACAGCGCTGGTGCAGTAAGCTTGACAAAGATCAGGCATGCTAACAACAGGGATGTACATCTCTGCATGAGCATTGAAGTTTGGACAGGTAGTAAAGTGATCTATAACAAGTTCACTGGCTGCATCTTGAACTTCATGTTCCTTTTTTCCCATAATTATCATTCCCACAATTTTCAAACTGTTGCTGATATCTATTGCATTTTTTGAAGGTAATTTCAAAATATCAGCAATTTTTTTTACTTCTTTACCTCTTTCAATCCAGACCATTTCTTCTACATTTTTAACAGTTTTTTCGTCCAGTATTTGCCTGAATGCCGCACCATAACCTAAAAATAAGTTTTTAAATGTCTTTGTTGCAATTTTCCACCTTAATTCCGCAGGTATATCATCAAATTTCATAATATCACCTCCAAAAAAATTAAAAATTTTTTTGGGGTTCAGAAAAATCGGAGATTTTCCTTCAACCTGACTCTTCGATGGTAATAATTTTGTTGGTGATATGCCATAAAATATGTGGTTTTTTTTTGATGCAATATATCTCATAAATTATGCAGTTAGTCTATAAAAAGTACAACAAAATGATAATTAGAAAAATTGATGAATTTTTATAAAAATTAAGGTATAATAAAACTAAATAATTTAAAAAAAATAGTTTGTTGATTTAAATAAAATATTAATGCTAAAGAAGCATTATTTAATATTTAACTTCTTTACATTGTCTATTTCTTCTTGACCAACAGGTATTTCAACTACTGCAGTTCCATGGCAAGGTTTCGTATAAGGAAACAGTACAGTACCTTTTTTTTCATTGATGCCTACAGATATTGGAGGTATTCCAATAATTCTAGCACCTAAAACCTTATCTCCAGGATTAACGTAGATTATTTCAAGAGCATTTTCTTTAATAACTTCGATAGCTTCTTTAAAACCTGTTCTGGCTATTAATACTTTATAATCTTCAGATTCTTGCAAATATGTTTCAAGGCAGAACATAAAATCCCCCTAAGATTGATTAATTCTTATTAAATTTTAAATTCAAAGAGCATTGGATTCTTCAAGCTTTTTGATGGTTTTATCAAATTTCACCCGGAGTGGAGTCGGATTGTGGTAAGCCCTCGCAGATACAATTTCTGCATCTGTACTTTCTGAAACAGTATCTATAAATTCAGCAAGCTTATCCGCATCTTTTTCAAAAACTATAGCTATAGATTTTGTATCAAGTATACTATAAAAAGTTACAAAGTAGGAAACAGCTGCATCTTTGTGAATAAACCCAACAAGAAGATCAAAAGTGCCTTTGTCCAGTTTTTCAATACATGAATCGATATCTACTTTATTTTGAATATATAACTCCTCAGGATCTCCCACTTCCAGCAGTTTCATTGCAGAAGGAGTACTTGCTGTTGTAACTTCGTATCCCATTTTTTTAAGTTTATATGTAACATAAACAGCCATTGGAGTTTGAGAAGGTGATTCAGGGCATCCTAATAATATCAAGGCTTTTTTCATTTTTTTCCTCCTATCCTATTTCAATTTTAACGGGTGGTTCTTTTCACCATCACCACATGGCCCAAAACCAGTGCACCCATAAGCATGAATGTTAAAAGTGCCATTCCATTTATATCCCTGTTAGAGAAAAACAGCCCCATTATTGCCTGGGTTGAAAATGCAGTGAGCGCTCCTATAAGCAAAGCTTCCCTTCCAAGATAATTCCTGTTACCGTTCTCCCTCTTCTCACGGTATGCAGACAGTATTTTGAACCCTACAAAAATCACGCCTGCACAGTATATTAAAAGACATATAAGCCCAAGATAACCGAAATCAAATGTAAAACCAAATGTTCCAGGCAAGAAATAATCTATTACGTCCTTTTTACTTACCAAAACTCCGTAAAATACTGGAAATGGCAAAGTAAGCATCGTAATCAAGGTTAAAGGTAAACTCACATAACCACTGGCAAATCCAGTATCGGCTGAACCCCAGTAACTTGAACCCTGAACATGGCCTAAAAGCGCTGAATTCTTTAAAACCATCGTAATACTTGGGAGAGCATTCTCTTCAAGCCTGCTGAATCTTAAAAGAGGGCTTAATACCGACATATTTAATGCATCAGCTAATAACTGGAGAGCTCCAAAACTTACAACTACTACTCCTACCACTGCAATTACCCTTTTAACTGTAAGGAATGATTTCTGGCGGAAAGACTTTGAAATAATAAATAAACCTATTAAAAGTCCTAAAATCCACAGAACTAAAAAAACCCTATGCACTACGCTTCCAGCAATTGCAATTGCGCCTATAACCATAAATATAAATATTCTTAGATTAGCCACCCTTATACCTACTTCTTTCATCATTGGTAAAGCAGCAAGTAAAGTTACAACGGCAAATAATGCGATTGGACCATAGGGAATACTGAATTCATGAGCATATGACACAAATAAAAGCCCAGCATCAACACCAAACAGCAAGGCAAGTCCTACTGCCAAAATAAGCGTTGCAAAAAGCACGAGACTCAAAGATATTGGAACTATATTAAGCAGTAATATGATTCCTATTTGTATTATAAGTCCTACTTCTATTATGAATTGTAAATGATTTTGAGCGATTAAAACCAATTCTATTCCTCCAGCCCCCTAAGGGACTTACTATTCTATTATTTTGAGTATGATATAATTTAATTTGATGAAATTATTTCCATATTATTAGAAAAATTTAACTCTTAAACCTTCTTAATCTCAAATTTTACTTTTGTATATATTGACTCAACTATACATAAACTCATTTAAAAGTTTTTTGGACAGTTCATTTTATTAATTTATTAAAAACAACCATATTTTGTTTATACTAATATATTTTATTAACGCAGTTATCTATAATGTTTACATTATTTTGACTTTTATCTTTAAAATCTAAATCATGAAAAGATATAGAATTCCAGTTTTATGATTTAATTAAATACACTTTTTTTACATTCTTTTTACAATTACAACATGGCCTATAACCATTGAACCTAAGAATATGAAAGTTACAAGTGCCAACCCATTTATAGACCTATTTTGTAAGAATAATCCTATTATGGCGGGCTGAAAATGCAGTTAAGGCCCCCATAAGTAAAGCTTCCCTTCCAAGATAATTCCTGTTACCGTTCTCCCTCTTCTCACGGTATTCAACAAGTATCTTAAAGCCTACAAAAATTACAGCAGTACACAAAATTAAAAGGAATATGAACCCTGCATATCCAAAATCAAAAGTCCATCCGAATATTCCGGGCAAAAAGTAATCAATTATGTCCCTTTTATTTGACAAAACCCCAAAGAAGATTGGTAACGGCAGACTTAAAAAGGCAATCAATTGATAAGGCAAACTTATGTAACCGCTGGCAAACCCAGTATCATCTATACCCCAGTAACTTGAGCCGGGAACATGGCCAAACAGTACTGCATTTTTTAAAACCATAGTAAGGCTTGGAAGTGAATTTTCTTCAAGCCAGGTAAATCTTAAAAGAGGGCTTAAAACAGCCGTATTTAACACTCCAAACATTAATTCAAGGAATCCAACAGCAGCGATCACCACTGCCCCTACTACAACTGCCCTTTTTACTGTAAAAAATGATTTTCTGTGGAATGATTTTGATATGATGAACAACCCTATCAAAAGCCCTAAAATCCACAGAGCTAAAAAATCCCTATGTACTACGCTTCCAGCAATTGTGATTATAGCTATAAGTAAAAATACAAATACCCTCAGATTAGCCACCATTATACCTACTTCTTTCATCATGGGCAGAGAAGCAAGTAAAGTTACAACTGTAAACAGGACAATTGGACCATATGGATGAGTAAATTCATGTGTGGAAGATAAAAACAAAAGTGAAACTGCATCAATCCCAAATAATAAAGTAAGTCCCACTGATAAAACAAGCGCTGCAAAGAGTACGAGACTCAAAGATAGTGGAACCAAATTAAACAATAGAATAATTCCAACTTGCATTATAAGTGCTATTTCTATTATGAATTGTAAATGATTTTGAGGGATTAAAACCAACTCTACTCCTCCCAGATCCATAGAAGATATTATTTTAATTTTAATTGATTGATAAAAGAATACATAACATCAAAAACATTAAAATTTAATATGGATCTGCCCAATCTTAAAGTTTGTTATTATTAGATTAATTTTAATAAATTAACTGAAAAATTTTGTGGAGCTTAACCTATTGATTTATAAAAAACAACCATATGCTGTCCCATACCATTATAATTCTTAACTGCATTTACACCCAAAATATTTATGGTTTCCCTGCTTTTATCTTCTAGAAATCCCAGTTTTTTATAAAAAGATATGGAATTCCAGTTTACCGGCTTTGTAATTAAATAGATCTTTTTACATTCTTTTAAAGCCGCTTCTTCAGCGAACTTTTCTACCAGTTTCTTTCCAATATGTTTGCCCCTCATTTTCGGGTCAACACATAGGAGATGGATGTATACATCTTCAGGATTTTCCTGAGATATGAATCCTAAAATAAATCCACCTAATTCTCCAGAGGGTAATTCAGCCACAAAAGATGTGCTTCTAAAAAATTTAGTAAATATATGATAAATAGAGTTCCTTTCAGTTTCCATAGGACCGCAGTTTTCTGCCAGATCAGCTATTTCAACAAAATCTTCTTCTAATGTGCTTCTTATTTTAATATCTTCCATATTTTAAGCTCCATCACATTTTTAAAATAAGTACTAAACATTCATGACATGAATGCATCGTAAATATTAATTATTAACTATTAAATCTTTTAATAGATTAAAATCCATAGATTTCTTAAACTAATTGACATACAATGAAATCATAAATATGCCGCCAAAATGAACACAGACAACATTAGGTTTAAATATCATGATGTCGAATTGTTAATATACCTCGATGTTATATTTTATAATATCAAGTTTAAATAAGGGCTGGTAGCTCAGGTGGTAGAGTGTCGCCTTGGCATGGCGGAGGCCCCGGGTTCAAATCCCGGCCAGTCCATTTTTATAATTTAAAAATACAAATTCTGATCAAAGCTGTTTTTATGCCTATTATCAATTAAACAGACTACATTACATTTTTTATACTTAAAAATTTAAAAACTGCACAAAAATAGAAAATAAGAAATTTTAAAAATTAATTAATTATTTTAACCATTTGCAGACCTGTAAATATGATCTACAACCAGATTAAATAGATCCTCTGTTTTTATTTCTTTTACGTTCCGGCCATCCGATAACAATTCAAATGCAATATCTATAATTTCGTCTACATTTGTAGATCTCTTCATAAAGCCGTTATCTACATAATATTTATCCACAGATAATAATTTTCCAGGGTAACATGAAATAACCGGAGTGCCTAAAAGTACAGCTTCCCTGTTCATCGTTCCCCCAGCGCCGATTACAAGATCGCATTTTTTCATGAGGCTGAAGGTATCTACAGGAGGTTCTATTAAAGTGACGTCAGGATCGTTTTCAAATATCTGCTGCTGTTCTTTAAATCGCGGGATCACCAGTATATTCGCATGGTCTTTTAATGCATCCACAATTGGTGATAAAACAGATGTTTTACAATCTGCATCCAAATAAGATGCAAGAGCAGGCTCAGTTCTCATTAAAATTGTTTTTTCTTTCTTTAAATTTAATTCCAGATCATCAAAGATATTTTCATTATATTTAAAGTCTTTAAAATGAGTAAGTTCAGAAGTACCAGTATACCTGATTAAACTGTTTGGATCAGCACCTGTTTTAAGAACATCCCACACATCAATCGCTTTAGGGATTACTATTTTATCACAAAGGGATAATGTAAGCTTATTTGCAGCTATAGCATGTTCATTATCTAAAACGAAAACACTTGGTATTCCTAAACCAAATGCAACTCTTGGAAGCTCAATTGAGTGTTTTGACACTGCCACATCGGGTTTTTCTTTTGCAATTAGTTTTGAAAGCTCATAAGCTCTTTTTGTACTTTCTTCAAGTTTTTGTGATAATGTAACTCCATGTTTTCCAACCGATGTGTACTCTATTTCAAAAAGGTCAAGGAGTTTATGTATATCTCCAAATTTACGAGTTGTTATAAAAACCTCTTCCCCTTCATTTTTCAAATAATCAATTATACTCTTAAAAAATCTCACATGCGGCGCATTTACTAAATCAATCCAAACTTTCAATACATCACCTGCTATTGGCCCCAGTTAGGCTTCATCCATAAATTTCTGGATGCTTTGTATAATCTCATCCAGCCCTTTACCAGTCTTGAGACTACTTTTTATGACTATCGCATCAGGATTAAGCTCTAAAACATCATTAACCATTTTGTTTTCGTCAGCACCTACCGCTTCTGCAATATCGACTTTATTAATAACCACAATATCCGCATCCTTAAAGATCAGAGGATGCTTTTCAGCTGTATCGTCCCCTTCGCTCACACTTATTACAACCATCCTTATATGGGATCCAAGGTCAAAATCAACCGGGCAGATAAGGTTTCCAACATTTTCTATGAAAAGTAATTCCATATCATCAAGTGGAAGGTCATGAAGAGCATGTTCTACAAGATGAGCATCTAAATGACATTCTTTTCCAGTGTTAAGCCCTACAACAGGCACATCGTGTTTTTCAATTCTTCCGGCGTCGAACCTGCTTATTACGTCACCTGCTATGACACCTATTTTGTAATCCATTTTTTCTATGAGCGCTTCTATAAGTGATGTCTTTCCAGAGCCTATTGCCCCTAAAAAATCAACTGCAAATACGCCTGCTTTATCGAATATTTTCTGATTTCTTTTGGCAAGTTTCTTATTTGCAACCATGATATCATGTTGTATTTCTACTTCAGCTATTTTATGCATCTTCATCCTCCTTCTCTATTTTAATAGTTTTAACGTTACATTCTCTTCCTTTAATTATTTCAACATTCCGTTCTTCACATTCAGGACAGGTAACAATTGGTACATAATGATCTGAATCATCTGAAACAGCCAGTCCTTCAAAGTCACAGGATCTGCATTTTATCTCAATCGGAATTTCGTTAACTATAACTTCAGCATTCTCAAGAAGAGTATCTTCACTTAATACTTCAATCATAAACTTAAGCTGTTCTGGATTAAGCATGGCAAGTTTTCCAACTTCTATGGTTACTTCAGTAATTTCCTGAGCGTCATTTTTCTCTGCAACATCAATTGCAGTCTTTACTATGGCATCAGCCATTGAAAGTTCATGCATTCTAATACACCATCCTTCAAAGTATAGTACTTAATAAAAAATTTATTAATCAATCGTTATATGATTAAAAATGTTACCATTCAATTATTTCATAGAACTGAATTCAATTTACATATAATTTCTTATCTTATAGAACTATATGTATAAAATACTTATTAATAAAGTTAGCAAAATATAGAATAGTTAACTTCATTACGATTATGAACTCTACTAAATAATTAAAATTCTAATTTCAATTACATAATAGGTTAATTTCATAATATTAAAAGTTTTACATCCACATAAACATATAAATAAATAATTTCATCTTTAAAATAGAAATATAAATAAATTAACCAGTTATAATAATGAAATACGGTTGAATTTTAATTGTATTTATAAATTAATTTGACTTAACATCCCTGCAAATATATTTAAGTAGATTATATTATACGTCAATTTAATAAGTTCATTTACAGGTTGGTTTAACCGGTTATACTAAACTACAACTAAATTTTAATTGTATTAATAAATTAATTTGACTTTACATCCCTAAAATAATTCTATTAATGGAAAATTTAAGTAGATTATATGCCAATTTAAGTTCATTTATGGATTGGTTTAACCGATTATATTAAACTACAAATAAATTTTAATTGTATTTATAAATTAATTTAGTTTTACATCCATGCAAATGTAATTAAATAAGTTCTTAATGAATAATCTAAGTAGATTATATGCCAATTTTAACTATAAGTTAATTCATAGATTGGTTTTAATACTCATTGTAAACATATAATTAAGTAATTCTCTTAAAATATAAAGTTAAATAAATTAATTGATTATATCTATAAAGTATAGGTGATTTTAATGATTATAGGTGGATCCGCTTCACAAAAATTAGCTGCAAAGATCGCGAAAGAACTTGAATGTCCCTTAATCCCAATAGAAACCAAAAGATTCCCAGATGGCGAACGATATGTCCGTATAAAAGGACAAGTGGATGAAGAAGTAACTGTTGTCCAATCAACAGGTTATCCTCAGGATGAAAATTTAATAGAACTTTTTTTAATTCTTAAAAATTTAAAGAGTATGGGCGTTAAAAAAATAAAAGTTGTAATTCCTTATTTTGGATACGGAAGACAAGAAAGGCGCTTTAAAAGTGGAGAAGCCGTTTCAGCTGTTATAATTGCAAATTTACTTGAAGCTGCAGGTGCTGATGAAATATTCTGTATAAATTTACATGAAGACAATATCAGGGAATTCTTCCAGATCCCAGTACATAACTTATCTGCAATGAAACCAATAGCAGATCATATTAAAGAAACCATTAACGACCCCGTAATTGTTGCACCAGATAAAGGTGCACTTGGATTTGCCCGGGAAATTGCTGAAATTCTTGGTTGTGAATATGATTATCTTGAGAAAACAAGGTTATCTCCAGAAGTTGTAGAAACAAAACCAAAAAATCTTGATGTTAAAGGGAAGGAAGCTGTTATAATTGACGATATTATAAGCACTGGTGGTACAATAGTTAACGCTTCAAAAATTTTAAAAGAACATGGCGCAACAAAGGTAATTGTATCATGCGTTCACCCAGTACTGGTTGAAGATGCACTGCTTAAAATATTTGCAGCGGATGTTGATGATGTAATTGCCACAGATACCCTGCGATCAGATGTGAGCCTGATTTCTGTAGCTCAAATTGTTGCTGATGCAATAAAATAATTAAATTTTTTTTAAATTTCATTTTTTTAAGTAATATCTAATTAAATCCAATGAAATTGTTTATCATTTTCCAGGTTTATTCCTAGTTTCCATAGACTTATGATTTTGGCCGTCGTGGCCTCTGGTTTTATTTTCTAAGGCATCCAATATATAACGAGGCTTATTTCCATATTTTTCAATATAAAATTTAATTTTTTCATCATCAATGCATGAAAAATGATTTTTTACTATTTTTATTGTTTCTTCCTCAGAATAAGATATTTCAATCACATCAAAAAATATCTTTAAAAACAGAGAAAGTATTTTAGAAAAAATACTGAAATCCGTGATTAAATCATATTTATACCCTCTAATCTCAATGGCCCATGTCATGTGCACGACTAAATTTATTTGAAGCAGTTTTCTCTTATTTATCAAGTACTGGAACAATATGATCAAATAAAATGGAATTGATTTTAAACCTTTATTTTTAATCCATTCACCAAGCCCGATCTTTTTTTCATTTAAAGATTCAGAATCAAGTATCTTATCTGCTACCAGTACAACATCATAGTTTGAAAGTCTATTAAATATTTCTTCTTTTCTTTCAATGCCAAAATCTTCTTTTATTCCATTTATTAATTCTTTATAAACACCTAATGAACTTTTTTTTGTGTTGTCTAAAAATAAAACTGGTTCATAATAACTTAAATCAAGTTTTTCCAAAGCCTTATAAATATTAGATGATTTACCAGTTCCAGGAGATCCTATAACCAGAATAGCCCTGCCCTTATCATATTTTAACTCTTTCAATCTTATACATAGCTTTAAAAATGAATCCGTTATCACAAAGTCGCCGTTGTCCCTGGAAGAAATTACTTTATGATTTTCCATAATATAATATTTGTCTATTTGTTCATATCTATTTTATATTTAATATGAAAAATATAACTGTAATTATTGATTTTTTATACACTCCACTATTTAAAAAGACAAATAATCACTTTTTAGATTTTCAATTTGATTAACTGAACGATTTAAAATAAAGATTACCTTTTTTCAAATCAAAATTAATAATAAAAATGAAAAATATATTAATACAAAAGATGATTTAAATAGGTGAGAGAAAAAATGATTAAATGGAAAGCCATAATTATTGGGTTTATTCTAGCGATAATATTAACTATACTTTTTGGAGCTGCAGGAGGAACAGTTGGTTTTTATTTAGGCGTGTTTATAGCAGGTATAGCCGTTGGTTACATCGTTGATGTAAATATAAAAAATGGTGCCACACATGGGGCTATTACAGGACTAATTACAGGGATAGTTTCCGCAGTATTAAGTATAATAGTAGTTTTAGCTTATGGTGCAGGAGGAATGTTATTAGGATTAAATGTAGTTGCTGAACTAATATTATCACTCATCTTATGGACAGTTCTAGGAGCAATCGGTGGAGTTATAGGTACTATAATAACCGAAAGGCTATGGCAAACGGTTTTCACAAGGGGAATGATGGGCAGAACAGCCAGTACTGACGCTCCAGAAAAAATGAAACCAAAAATTGAATTTACAAGGGAAAATATCACAAAATGTTTATGTCCACAATGCCCAGTTCAGGCTGAAAGCGAATGCGCGCAAACAAAAATGAAAATGCTTCAAGAATCCATGAGGGGTATGAGTCCAGAACCTTCAGATGTTCCAGGAGTTTACTGTGCAACAGGAACAGCAACATGTAGTGATCTTAACCCAAGCAAAATGTGTAACTGCCCTAACTGTGATGTATTCAAAGAAAATAACTTAGAACAAGGAGAACCTAATGGATACTTCTGCCAAAAAGGGGCTGTAAAATAAGCGTTTTAAAATAAATATGGTCTACGTAAAAAAAAAGAATTTAATTAAAAAGTGAAATCAATTTCACTTTTTATTTGCAGGTTCCATATTTGCAGACTTACCTTTTATTTTACATCTGCTCATTAAGGATAAGACTTCACCTGCATTTTCCTCTGGAATTTCAACAAATGAGAATTTGTCAAAAACATCTATTTTGCCAATTATCTTGCTTGAAAGTCCTGTTTCTTCTGCAATGCCCCGGACAATATCTTTCGCTTTTACCCTCTGTTTACGTCCAACGTTGATAAAGAACCTTACCATTCCTGGACTTGCACCAGTATCTCCAAAGCCTTCATCTCCAGATTCTTTCTGGTCTTTTTTGGTCATTATCATCTTTAGAAGAGCAGCAGCTATTTCAATAGAAGTATAATCCTCTTTAATTAATCTTTCAATTTTTGCAGTGTAATCCTCTAGATCTTCTGTGTTTATGACGTGTTTTATATCATCTAAGAACATATTTGTCTTGATTTTTTTAACATCACTTAAAGATGGGATTCTATGCTGTTCAATTTTTGTTTTGGTGAATTTTTGTATATCCCTAAGCTGATAAATCTCTCTACCTGAAGCAAATGTGAATGCACGGCCAGATTTACCTGCACGACCTGTTCTACCTATCCTATGTACATAATACTCATCGTCGTTAGGCACATCATAGTTAAATACAGCTTCCACATCACCTACGTCAATTCCACGGGCTGCAACATCTGTTGCAACAAGGATCTCAATCTGGCCTGATCTGAATTTGGACATGACTCTATCCCTCTGTCCTTGAGTCATATCTCCATGAAGTCCATCTGCAAGGTATCCCCTTACCTGAAGGTGAGTTACAAGAGTATCAACCCTTCTTTTGGTATTACAAAATACCAGAGATAGCTGAGGGTTATATATATCTATTAAACGGGACAAAAGTTCTAATTTCATTTTCTCTTTAACTTCAAAGTATATCTGCTGAATTTCTGGAACTGTCATCTGCTGGTGAATGACCTTTAAAAATTCAGGATTGTTCTGATATCTTTTAGTTAAATTTAAAATTGCTTTAGACATGGTGGCAGAGAAAAGAAGAGTCTGTCTTTCTTTAGGCATGTCCTGTAAAACTGTTTCTATATCTTCCCTAAATCCCATATCTAACATTTCATCTGCTTCATCAAGGACCATAATTTTAACGTTGTTCATTTTTAAGGTTCCACGGCGCATATGATCCATTACTCGTCCAGGAGTACCTATAATGATCTGTACTCCTTTTTTAAGAGATTTAAGCTGCCTTTCAATTGGCTGGCCACCGTAAATTGGTAAAACATTGAGTTTTCTCATGTATTTTGAGAGCTTTCTAATTTCTTCAGCTACCTGAATTGCAAGCTCTCTTGTAGGGCATAAAATTACAGCTTGTAAATTTTTATTATCCGGATCTACCATTTCTAAAGCAGGTATTCCAAATGCTGCTGTTTTTCCAGTTCCTGTTTGAGCCTGTCCTATAACATCTTTTCCATCCAATATATATGGAATTGCAAGTGATTGAATCGGGGTTGCTTCTTCAAATCCCATATCTACAATAGCTCGTTTGATCTCGTCTGAGAGATCTAAGTCAAAAAATCTTAATTTTTCCATCTTTATCGTTCCTTCAGTTTCTATTTATAATTAATTAAGGCAAATATTAAAATGCGTGTAATCAAAATCAGCATAACAATAATTTATCCTAAATATTTATAATATTTATATAATCCTTTTAAAATATATAATCATTTTAAAGTATATCCATTTAAAATAAAGACTATTTTAAATTTAAAAATAAATGAAAGGAAAATTCCTTTCAAAATTCAACCTAATGAGTTGTTGGTTTTTGTAAACCTATGTTAGGTACCATATTGGTAATTTTCTGCATTCTGTCAAGAAGGCCTTTTTTATCCTTTCCAATTAATGCATGTTCCAGTACATCACTCATGGTTTCTACAGGAATTATTTCAATTTTACTTCTGTATCTTTCCTCAATCAGAACATCATTCATATTTGATTTAGGTATTAAAACCTTTTTAATTCCTGATTCTGCTGCAGCTTCAATTTTACCAGTCACTCCACCTACAGGGAGAACATCTCCTCTGACACTTAATGAACCAGTAAGTGCAACTGACTGGTCTACTGGAATGTTTTCCAGTGACGAAATTACTGCTGTAGCTACTGAAACACTTGCACTGTCTCCTTCAACACCTTCATAAGACTGCAGGAACTGTATGTGTATATCATAGCTTGATATATCTGTTCCAGTATGCTTTTTAATTAAAGCGCTGACGTTTTGAACAGCTTCTTTGGCAATTTCACCAAGTTTACCTGTGGCAATGATCTTACCTTCAGATTTACTTTGGGCAGGAGCAGCTTCAGCAACTATTGGAAGAATTATACCGCTCCTATCTCCAATTATTGCAAGACCATTTACAGTACCTATTTTTCCACCTTCAGATGCAAAAGTTTCGTATTGTTTTTTCTGGCCAATGTAACGATCTGCAATTTGCTGTTCAAGTGTCCTTGCAAGT
This sequence comes from Methanobacterium sp., assembly GCF_038562635.1. NCBI lineage: Archaea > Methanobacteriati > Methanobacteriota > Methanobacteria > Methanobacteriales > Methanobacteriaceae > Methanobacterium > Methanobacterium sp. The sequence goes on from NZ_JBCFBO010000002.1 coordinate 321,693, forward strand.
TTTTTAGCACCAAGTACATGCTCTAAAGTGACATGCTCTGCACCTTCTCCTTTTGCAATATCACCTGCAGCCCTTACAAGACCACCTAAATCTCTTAATCTTAAAGTAAGTGTATCTTTTTTACCGGCTCTTCTTTGAGCTTCCCTTATAATCTCAGCAACTGCTTCTCTACTAAAGTGAGGTATCCTACCATCTTTTTCAACTTCTTGAGCTACAAATTGAACCAATTTATCCCTATTTTCAGGTGTGTCCGGCATTGAATCTTTCATAAAGACTTCATAACCGTATCCACGTATTCTTGACCTAAGTGCTATGTGCATTCCTTCAAGTACCTTGAGGTTTCCAGATGCTACAAGTACAAAATCACATGGAACTGCCTGGGATCTAACCATTGCCCCACTGCTTGTTTCACTTTGCCCAGTTATTGAGTATTTCTTTTCCTGCATAGCCGTCAGTAACTCTTGTTGAGTTTTCATATGCATGGTCCCAATTTCGTCCACGTAAAGAACACCTTTGCTGGCTTTGTGAATCATTCCAGCTTCAACACGTTCGTGGGCAGGAGTTCCTAACCCTCCTGATTGATATGGGTCGTGCCTTACATCACCTAAAAGAGCCCCTGCATGTGCACCTGTTGCGTCAATGAAAGGGGCAGTAATGTTGTTTTCATTGCTTACAAGAAGCTTAGGAATCATAACTGTAGTTCTAGGTTTTATTTGTAGAAGTGCAACAAAAACAATTGCTGCTGCTATTAAAGCCATGAAAAATTGGTTCACCACAAATCCCACGATTAATATAAATGAGATTATGATCATTGTGAACATGTTCTTCCTTTCTTCCTGGGATTTTGCTTTGGCTTTGTAGTTTGCAACTATTTTTTTACCTTCCCCAGCAGGCATAGTCCCAATTAGAGGGTTATGATTATCTTCAATATTTGGATAAACCAGGATATCTTGAAGTTCCTCCGGAGGGAGCAGTTCTGCCATTCCCTTTGCAAGCATGGATTTACCAATTCCAGGTTCTCCAATTAAAAGAACATTCCTTCTCTGTTTTGCAGCTTTCTTAATAGTCTCAACTGCTTCTTCTTGACCTATGATTTGATCAATGATCTTTTCAGGGACTTTAATTTCCTCTGATGTTTTATAAGTTCTTAAATTGAATGAATTTGAGCTTGAACTTGAGTCTGAATTTAGATTTGCCATGATTCATGACAACCTCCTATTTTCATTTTATATTTAAAAAATCAACATTTTTATTTTATAATAACTTTATGGAATATTAACTTTATTGATATATAATATTGTTATATATAAATATCTACTTTTCGTTTCTTGAATTTAAAAATATTTCACTTTAACTTTAACCAATTAATTATTTTAAATTCTTTTTAGAATAATTTTATGACTGATTTCATATTTATAATTGTTGAGATCAGTTTCTATAATTTCCTTGATGTCTGCAAAACAAATTTTAACATCAATTAGAATAAAACTCATTATTCAAAAATTTTTCTAAAAGCTAACCATGCATTTTTGAATAAATGCAAGATAAAGTGATAAATGAGTTTATTTACCTACTTACTTAGTTGAATATGCATTTTTATTTTATTTATAAATGGAATAATCAATTAGAATTCACACTATATAACCCTTTTGCAATAAAATGAAAATATCTAAAAATAACGTTATATCAATTCAAATAATAAGCAATCCTACTCTTTTTCAATTTTACTTCCTAATCTTATACTTTGTATTGCTCCACCGCTGATCATTTCTTTAATATTGTCAGCATACTCTACAATGAAATTTAAGTTTTTAAATTCAATAGCAATTATTTTGGCATGTATTGAATTGCCATTTAAAAGTATAATAGTGGCCTCTTCCCCTTTAAAATTTTTAAGCTCATCAAAAAAGGCACTTTCAGTCTTAGATACAGTTTTAGGTACTTCAATCTTTTTGCCCATCACAATTATCCCCTCAACTTGATTTTTTGGCGCAGCAAATTACTTTGAAATACAGAAGTTTCCATAATATCATATCCTACGTATTACTATTTTTAGAAATTATAACATAATAAAATTACTTTTAATATAATTGAAAACAATATTGAAACAATTTTAAAATATTTACAATTAACTTTAAAATTAAATGTAGATCATTTTAAATTTAACATATACGGAGGCTGAATTTTGCGTTCTGATAAAACCAAATGCATAATGGTACAGGGAACTTCATCAAATGCTGGAAAAAGTGTTGTTGTAGCCGCACTTTGTAGAATATTTTCAAAGAGAGGGTACAATGTTGCACCGTTTAAATCTCAAAACATGTCCCTTAACTCATATACAACTCATGAAAATGCAGAAATAGCAATTGCACAGGTTCTGCAGGCTGAAGCCGCAGGTGTTGAACCTTCATACCACATGAACCCAATCCTCCTTAAACCAAAGGAAGATTTCATATCCCAGGTAATAGTGCATGGAAAACCTGTTAATGATATGAATTTTTATGATTACCAGAATTCATTTAGAGAAAAAGCTTTAAAAGCTATAAAAACATCTTTAGATACGCTAAAGGAAAAGTATAATATAATAGTGATAGAAGGTGCAGGTTCTCCTGCAGAAATAAATATGCTGGACAAAGACCTTGCAAACATGAAAATAGCAGAAATAGCAGATGCCGATGTTATATTAGTTGCAGATATTGATAGAGGCGGGGTTTTTGCATCAATTGCAGGAACATTTGCCCTGCTTCCTGAAAAAGACAGGAAAAGGATAAAAGGAATAATTATCAACAAATTCAGAGGTAATCTGGACATATTAATTCCAGGAATACGTCAAATTGAAGAAATTGTAGGGGCTCCAGTACTTGGAGTTTTACCATATGATGAAAGCTTAAAACTTCCAGAAGAAGATTCTGCATCATTATCAGAACGAAAATACAGTAAAAACGAAAAAATAACCGTTGGAGTAATGCGTCTCCCAAGGATCTCTAACTTTACAGATATAGATCCCCTCGAATATGAACCTGATGTTGGTATAAAATTAATAGAAATGGGGAATGAAATAGGGAAAGTAGATGCATTGGTACTTCCTGGAACAAGAAACACTGTTAATGATATGGTAGCTTTAAATGAAGCTGGTTTTACAGATGAAATTGCCAATTTGTCGGAAGAAATACCTGTTTTCGGAATATGCGGCGGATATCAGATGCTTGGAAAAGAGATAATCGATGAATCGTTTAAAGAATCCAAATACGGCAGTGTCAAAGGAATTGGCATTTTAGATGCTAAAACTAAATTTGACAGAATTGACAAAATTGTCACTCAAAGCAGAGCAAGCATACTTGGAAATGGAATATTTAAAGAAATAAAAGGAGATTCTGTAAAGGGATACGAACTGCATGAAGGCCTTACAATTCTTGGAGAATCCAAACCACTATTTAAGGTCATTGAAGGATGTGGAAATCACCCATCATCTCCATATGATGGTGCAGTGAATGGTTATACTGCAGGTACATATCTTCACGGAATATTCCACAATTTCACATTTAGAAGGTTCTTTACAGATTATTTAAGGGCTCAAAGCGGTCTTGATATGCTCGGTTTTAGTGAAGACAATTTTGAGAACCTTAAGAAGTATTCAATCGATAGGCTTGCTGAAATCGTTGAAAACAACGTGGAATTAAAATTAATTGAAGAATCTATTGAAAAAAGAGTATAAAAATAAAAAATATAATTTATTTATTTATTTTTTTTAATTAGATCTACTCGATCTGCTCTAAAGGCTTATGTTTTGACCTTATCAAAAGGACGGTACATGGAGCTGAGTGGACAACTTTTTCAGATACGCTACCAAGCAGATGCTTATCTATTTTGCTTTTTCCAGTTCCCATTATTATTACATCTACATTTTCTTCTTCAGCAGTTTCAACTATCCTCTCTGCAGGATCTCCTTCAATAAGCATCGGCTTGAAATTTACATTAGCCTTTCCGAATTCCTGTCCCATGCTTTCTAAAATTTCTTTTCCTTTGCTTTTCAGCTCGTCGACCATCATCTGTTTAACTTTACTTGGAGTTAAAAAAGGTGCAGATGTATCTGCAACATAAAGGCCAATGACCTCCATGGGCCTTCCATGCATTAAATCAAGAGTATGTTCAATTATTTCATCTAAATATTCCCCAGTACTTGTAACCAATATCTTTTTATACATATTATCACCCGAATACAAATATTCTTATTACCGCATAAGTTATATATGTTGCCAGCAGGATCAATCCATTATTTCTTGTAAGTTTCATATCTTTTTTTATAAGCAATAACAACAGCACTGTAACAAAAATCATTGCAGGAGCGTCGAAGATAAGTGAAGTGTGGTCTACAGGAACGTTCAAAACAAGGGCAGGTACCCCAATTCCTATAAGTATGTTGAATGTGTTACTTCCAAGAACGGTTCCTATTGATAAATCATGCAAACCTTTCATTGCTGAAGAGAATGTAACCACAAGTTCAGGAATACTTGTTCCAATAGCAAGTACAAACAGGCCCATTATCATCTCAGGAATGCCTAAAATCTCTCCAATTCCAGTTCCACTGTAAACTAATAGCCTGCATCCCAATACCAGTCCTGCAAACCCAACTAATATCCATGCTATGCTCTTAGGAGGAATTGATTTAAGTTTAGATTCAGACTTTTTATTATTACCTTCAAGTTCAGATTTTTCTTCAATTTTAATCTTATTATCTTCAGTATCCTCTTTTTGGGCTTTTATCAAGCTTCTCAGATAAATTGCATATACAATTATCATTACGATAGCTGCTATTTTTCCAATATCCCCAAAGAACATGAAAAACATCAGTATAAGCGCGGTGGCAAGTGTAACTGCACCATCCCTTTTAAGCCCTTTAGTATCTGACTTAATAACACCTGCAAAAGTAGCAGTTATACCCAGTATCCCTGCAATGTTCCATATATTTGATCCAATTACAGTTCCAACTCCTATATCCACACTGCCGCTTAAAGTAGCTATCATAGCAGAACCAAATTCTGGCAGAGAAGTCCCAATAGCCGACGCTGTAACTCCCAGTATTATTTGAGATATTCCCAACAAAGCACCGACTTCTACCAAATTATCAACAAAGATATCTGCTGATTTTATTACTATAAGTAATGAAATTATTAAAATAACAATTAGTTCTACTAAAAATATTTCCATAAACTCACCATTTTTTTTATTAAATTAATAATAAACGGACAATTATTTTATACCATAATTAACCATCATATGTTTATATAAAAAAATGAGTCAATGTATTACTCATGGTATACTCCAAAAATAAGAACTCCTGCAAGCACTATAACTAAAAATAACAACTGAGGATTATCGAAAAAAGGAGCCACACCCCTCTGTAAAATATCATCAATAAAAGACCGGGATGTAAGTTGAATTCCCATACTTAAACCTATCACTACTCCGTTTAATCTTAATCTTTTCTTTTCTTTCTGTATAGCAAGATATTCTTTATCAAAATCAACTTGAGAGTGACAGCTTAAAAGTCCAGATCCTAATTTATACTCCTGTGGAAGGTTTGAAATATCCTTATAACTCTTCCTGTATTTTCCTGATGCTTTACGCCAGCTTTCACGCTTAGCTTCCCGACTACAATTACTAATATCAGCTGGACAGTATTTCTGATTTGGTGATTTCACTTCAAATGGTTTACCGCACCACTTACAATATTTTATCTGTGTAACTTGACCACTAATCGTAAAACCTCATATTTTGGATCTTAATCATGCGTATCTGCCGTACTAGTTTAAATTGACATATTTTATATTTAAACGGTTTTAATGCTGTTAACAAGAATTAACGCTGCCGTTATAATCATACAATTAACAATACGTTTCATTTAGTATTTTTATAATTTTTTGAGCATTGCATGATTAAATAAGTCAACATATATAAAATTTTTACACCATATACTCTACGCCGGAAGTAGATTGCCTTTTTCCTTATATAAATGTTTCGAAGAAATAACATCATCCAATAATAATTTAAATTAACTATTCCTCAAATTACACTTTAAGTCTAATAATAATATTTCAAAACTTAAATAATAAAATGAAAATTAGCATTAATATTATAAAACTAAATAAATTTTAACGTGAAAATATGCTAAATTTGAAACCACGGTCAAAAAAAGCAGGACTTCCCCCAGGATCACTTGTTTACACAGGTGCAGAAAATATACCCACCAAAATAACTTTTATTGAATATAACAAGGATATTTTCAACCAAAAAACAATAGCAGAATGCCCTCAATTTACAGACAAAGATACCATAAAGTGGATAAAAATAAATGGGTTTGGAAATGTAGAAATTTTAAAAAAAATAGGTAAATGCTTTAATTTACATCCGCTGGTACTTGAAGACATATTAAACACAAACCAGCGGCCCAAAGTAGAAGATTACAGTGACTATCTTTATCTGGTTTTGAAGTTATTTGACGTCAGTGAAAATGATCAAATGGTTACAAAACAGGTTAGTTTAATTCTCGGAAAGAATCTTGTAATTTCTTTCCAGGAGGATGATGAGCCCCTATTCGATTTAATCATTAAAAGAATAAAAATAAAAGAGAATCAGATAAGTAGCAGGGGTGCTGACTATTTATTATATTCAATAATAGATACAATTATTGATAGTTATTTCTTAGATATGGAAAATGTAGAAGATAATATAGAACGTATAGAATACAATCTAATAGAAAATACAAGTCCCGAGGTTCTTAAGAGAATTCACAGTATTAAAATGGACATTATAACTCTTCGAAAAACAATTCGGCCGCTCCGGGAAATGCTGAGTACCCTTGAATCATCAGAATATTTCCAAATTGAAGAAGCAACAGATTATTATCTCAGAGATGTCTATGATCACTCGCTTCAGATCTATGAGATGTTAGAATCTTTGAGAGATAGAACTTCAGAAATACTGGATATCTATCTGTCAAGCACAAGTAACAAACTGAATGAGATAGTGAGAGTTCTAACAGTGATATCTACTGTATTTGTGCCTTTAACATTTATTGTAGGCCTTTATGGAATGAATTTTAATAATATGCCTGAACTCAGGGAACCGTTAGGATATCCTGCGGTTTTAGTAATAATGGTTATAGTTGCATTATTTATGCTGGCTTACTTTAGACGGAAAAAATGGATATAAAAACATATTAATATTAACAAAGAAATTATTCAACACGTCTAATTTTGAGAAAATTGGACATTTGACCTTATCAAAAACCTAAAAGTTTATATAGGATGAACCCAAAAAGGATGGTATGCTGGTATGCGACGTTAGTCCAGTCTGGTTAAGACTCTGGCCTGCCACGCCAGTGACCCGGGTTCAAATCCCGGACGCCGCATTGCATCTGTAGTCTAGTCTGGTTAGGACTTGGGCCTTCCAAGCCTACGACCCGGGTTCAAATCCCGGCAGATGCACTTTTTTAATATTGAAGAATAAAAATTAAAATTTTAAGCTGAATTCTTTTTGTATTCCTAATACTTTATTGAAATTAACTTATTTTAAAAATATAAAAATAAATTTCCTTTTACAGTGATTTCAGAGCTATAAAAAAGGATTTAATAAATTTTCAAAATTAAAAAATTCAATAAAAATTTAATTGACGGTCTTAGTGAGACAGCCAATTTAATGTACTAAAAAAGTTTTAGAGCAGTTTAATATTCTGGCACTAAAATTTCAGCTGCTACCAACCGGCAAATATCTGTTTTTGTAATTACTCCAACTGGTTTTTTATTTTCCAGAACCAGCAGTCCGGATACATCTGCCCTTAACATCAAATTTGCAGCATCTTCAATTTTGTCTTCTGCAGATATCGTTATAATATCTTTTGACATTATATCTTCAATCTTTAGATTATCAGATACCGTTGTACGTGGCTTAAAAGCTCCAAGCATGCCTACAAGATCAAGATAAGATATTACACCTACGGGATTTTCAGTTTCATCCATAACAAAAAGTCGTCTTACTCCTTCTTTGTACATCTTTTCAAATGCATCAATTGGCCTTGTATTTGGGTCAATTGATATTATGCCTTTATTCATCGCTTCCCTAACTTCCATCCTATCCCTCCTGATTATCCATTACAATTATTAATTGATCTTTTAAAGTTATATGAGTATTGAAAAAATAAGAAGATAAGTACTTATTTTTGTATTACATAAGCTATTTTATATTACAAATTTTAAAAAAAGTAATTACATCATTGTTCTCCTAGAGCAATATTGCTCTTCAAGGACAAAGTTTAAATAGTAATATAGTAATCAAATAGTATTATATCATATAATTCGTGTTTAAAATATGCATGAATATTGTTGGCCATGCACAATATTGTTGTGCAATAACAACATTTAAATACTATAAAATGTTATGATAATAATAACGTAATAATGGAGGGAGAATTGTGATGAGAATTAGTATGTCGTTGCCAAAAAAATTGTTAAATGAATTTGATGGAGTATTAAAAGACAGAGGATACCAATCAAGATCAAAAGGTATCAGAGATGCTCTTAAAGATTATATCGTAAGGTATCAGTGGATGAATGAAATGGAAGGAGAACGTATAGGAATAATTGCTGTAATATACGACCACCACTACACTGGAGTAATGGAAGACCTTACCGAAATTCAGCATGATTACAAAGATTTCATAAACGCAGTTATGCACGTACACATGACAGACAAACACTGTCTCGAAGTTATAGTTGTTAAAGGAGACGTTAAATACATCCGTACACTTTCAGAAAAAATAATGAGACTCAAAGGTGTAGAACACGTACGTCTTACCAGTACAGCAGTTGGAAAAGCACTTGACCTTGAAAAAGCAGGCGCAAGCAGCCCAATGTCACCTTAATTATATAAATTTTATTTAGTTAACAACGCAATTGCTTATCGTGACTTGTTTAAACGAGTCACGATAGGAACCACTTATTTTTAATTTATACTTATTTTCAGGTGAAAATGTGCACCTTAAAAATGAATTTGAAGTACTACTTGAAACTAAAATGCACACAACACCCTATCATCTCAACCTTATATCTGATAAAGAAAGAGTATTAGCCTTTCAAGAAGCAATAAAAGAGAAGGCTAAAGGTATTATATATGATATAGGTGCTGGATGTGGAATACTTTCGATTTTAGCAGCACCTTATGCTGATTTTATTTATGCTGTTGAAATAGATCATACTGCCTCAAAACATGCCAAATCAAATCTTGAATCTTTTGATAATGTTTTAGTGATAAACAAAGATGCAAAAGAAGTTATTTTTCCTCAAAAAGCAGACTTAATTATCTGTGAAATGTTAGATACTGCATTAATCGATGAGGAACAGGCCCCTGTTCTTAATTCTATTTTAAAATATCTGAAAAAAGATGGTGAAATCATACCCCAAAAAATCCTGAACGGAGCTGAAGCCATTGACATGGAAAGAGAAAACATCTGTTATGAGGATAATGAGGCTAATGAAAATCCAAATTACGACGTTATGAGTAATTTCAAGATATACAGTGAAATTGATTTTAAAAAAGAAATCAAAGAGGATGTAGAAACTGATTTGGAATTTAAAATTTCCAAAAAAGGATCTGTTTCAGGGATTAAAATCACCACTTTTACTTTACTAAATGACCACCTGATCTGCGGGCCAACTCCAATGCTCAATCCACCATTGCTTATTCCAACTGAAAAAATCAAGGTAGATATAGGAGATATTATAAAAGTTAAATTGAACTATAAAATGGGTGGTGGATTAGATAGCATTAAAACCAGAATTGAAAAAGTTTCTTAGAGACTATAAAAAAATAGTAATTTTGGGCATTGGTAATGAAATAAAAGGTGACGATGCTCTTGGAGCCATTATAGCTCAAAAATCATTAGTATTATTTGATAAAAATGAAAATATTGTTGTTTTTGATGGGGGAACTGTCCCTGAAAATTATACAGGATTAATAAGAAAAGAAAACCCCACCCACATAATTTTAGTTGATGCTGTGGATATGAAAAAAGAACCAGGATATATCCGTGTGGTGGAGAAAGAAGAAATTGCAAACTATAATATTTCAACACATGCCATGCCCATATCTTTTTTAATAAAATATATGGAAACTACATTAGACGCACAGATAATATTGTTAGGAATTCAACCAAAAAGCATGGGTTTTGCAGAGCCCATTTCAAAAGAAGTTGAAAAAAGTATTGGAGAAGTTTTAGTTACATTTGATAAAGTGATTAAAGAGAATTTTGACTGAATTTTTAATAATTTTAAGTTGTTAACGATTTTAAAGCTTATATAATCTAGTTTTAAGGAGTTATTATCTAATACGTAATTTTTAATTATTTAAAGCTTTTTAATGACATCTGAGACAATATCTCTACAATTAGCTAATGCGGGGGCTCCTGATGTGAGTAAAACTACTCCCAGTAAATCTGCTATTTCTTCTTTTGTTGCTCCTGCATTAATAGCAGCATGCAACTGTTGTTCAACACAGTAACCACATTTACCCGAAATAATAATTCCAAGTGCTATCAATCTTTTTGTTTTAGTTGGAAGTGCACCATCTTTTAAAATTATATCATCGAACTCACTTATTACATCCAGAAGTTTGGGATTTAATTTTTCATACATGTCCAGTATGTCTGGAGAAAAGCCCATTAATTTTCTAGCTTTTTTAATAGCCTCATGTCCTTCTTCATGTACCATAATATCACCAGTTTAGTATATGACATTCAAATTTATTAAATTTGGTGGAATTATTCATAACTATTAATCTTTACATTGAATCCCAATTAAACTATCTAAAAATTAAAAAGCAAATCAAATATTTTTAAGTAAGAAAAAACAAACCTGTTAATGTTGTGAAATAATACGTTAAATAAAGCTAATATTACTAAAGATTAATGTTAAGTGATTTCCAGTGATAAAATGAAGATACTATTTATAGGGGCAAGACTTTTTGATGATATTGCAGCATATACAAAAAAAGAAGGAATTACAAGTATAGTAACAGAATCTAATCCAGATTCTAAAAATCTAGATCTTCCTGATACTCATTATATCGTTCCAAGAGGAATGGAAGGACCTAAAGAAATTGCACTTAAAGAAGATGTAGATGCAGTTGTACCTCTTATAGGGATAGATAAACCTCTTTTTGAAATTGCAAAATTAAAAGAAGATTTAGAAAAAAATTATGGATTACCTGTTATTGCATCCCCCGTAGATGCTGTTTCTATATCAAGAGATAAGCTTAAAACAAAGGAATTCTTTATTAAAAACCACGTCAAAACTCCTTCATTTAGTAAAATCTCTAAAAATATCTCCAAAATTTCATTACCTGCTGTATTAAAGCAGTTAGAAGGTCAGGGAGGTAGTGGAGTAAAAATTGCAGTGAGTGAAGATGATCTTAGAAGCTGCATCAATGATTTTAAGGGAGCATTTGTAGAAGAGTTTGTTGAAGGCACAGAAGTATCCATTGAAGTTTTAAGATGGAAAAATGAAACTGTTCCTCTTGTTCCAGTTTATAAAGGAAAAACAACTCTTGAAGGTACTCATCCCCTTGATAAATTAAAAACTGCTCCTTTAAATATAGAAAATCAAAGAAATGAAGATATAAGACAGGTAGCTGGAAAGATTGCTGATAATTTGGGATCAGAAGGGGTAATTGATATTGACATAATTATTGATGAAACAGGGATCAATTATTTTATAGAAATAAACACACGGCCCAGCGGTACACGATACTTAACAGCAGCTTCGACCAACATAAGTCCAATGCACGAACTTGTAGATATGGCCACAGGTAAATGGAATTCTAAAGAAGTTCAAAAAAGAATCATGAAATACCACGCACTTGAGATACCTGTAGGTGACTATAAAACGGATAGGAACAACTATAAATTCAGAGATTTTGAAAATAAAAATTGCTGGGTAATTCACGGCCCTCAAAATTTTCAACGTATAACTATCCGTGCTGAAAATGCACAAAAAGCATATGAAACCGCAAAAAGATTAAATGTTGATTATAACAAATTTTATCAAACCGGCAAAAATTAAAACATTCGAAAATCATAGCTTGCAAAATTTTTAATTTTGCGCTCCAAAAATCTTCGATTTTTGAGAGATTTTGAGCAAGTAGTGTCAAAAACAAAAAATTAAATTTTAATAAATAAATATAATAAACATAAAAAAGTCAGGATTAGTATTAATAATATAATAAATTTAATATAAGGTGGTAAGTTGAATAATTTCCAGATAGACATTTTGATATTCATTATTGCATTATTATCAACCATATTCTTTACAATAGTCATAAAAAGAGTATTGATAGAAGCTAATGTAACAGATAAACCTATTGTAACCGAACACAGCCATAAATCAGGGACTCCTACAATGGGAGGGCTTGCAATTTTACTGGGTATTCTCCTTACTTCTTCAATCTATTTTACAAATAGATACCTAATGATAGTGGCCATTATAATGGCAACTGCAGGAATTATAGGACTTTTAGATGATTTACTTGGACTTAAAACCAAAGAAATTCAAAAGAAGGTCCGAAACATATACTCCGCCCCAATAGAAATGGGAAGATTAATGCTTAAACCAGGAGAAGAAGCACGAGTCGCAACTGAAAAGGCCAAAAAAGACTTAGTGAAATATTTGGCCGAGAAAAAAGTTGAAATAGTTGGTGAAGCCCCAATTAAAAGTGAAGTAGAAGAAAGTGAAAAAATAATTGCCCAGATTATAATTTCATTATTTTTATTAGGCTCAGGAGCCGTTAGTTCCTCAGTACTCGGAATTGATATCGGCTATTTTATAATACCAGTTGTAATATTTGGTATAGTTGGAGCTATAAATGCAGTAAACCTTATTGACGGTATGGACGGCCTTGCAGCAGGAATACTTGCAATAGCATCCTCTGCCTGTGCAATTTTTGCCATTACAACCAACAACGTGGATGGTGCACTTCCATTCATAGCACTTGCTGGAGTTTCATTTGGTTTCCTCGCCCTAAATAGGTACCCTGCCAGTATATTCATGGGGGATACTGGTTCTTTCGCACTAGGGGCTGGTTACATTACAGCAGCATTTTTAGGCAATGTATTGTACTTTGCACTGATTGCACTTGCTATTCCCATAATTTCAGTAATAGTAAGCCTTTTACACCGCGCTCACATTATAAACCTGCCAGTAGAACCATTACACCATACTTTAAATTATAAAGGGCTTTCAGAAAAGAAAATAGTGCTTCTTTACTGGGGAATTACCCTTATAATATGTATTCTAGCACTTTATTTCTACCATGCATTTATAATTTAAATATTTTTTTTTACATTTTTTTTCGAAATAGGGTTAGAATAGGGACCCTCAAACACACAGCATACAAATACGAAGTATTTGTTGTTACAAAATCAAAGATTTTGTAAACATTCGAAAAATTGTAAATTTTTCGATGCCTGCAAAACTGAAAGTTTTGCGGTTCAAGAAACCTACGGTTTCTTTCAACATGCAAAGACGAATTTTTTGCAGTTGCAAAATATAAAATTTCGCAAACGTCAAAAATTCTATGAATTTTTGACAGTGTTTTGGGGCCAAAAAATCGAAAGATTTTTTGAGCACAATGCTTATTTAGAATTTTTAACATCACATTAATTAGACCATATTTAAAATTATTTAGACTAAATAAAATTGTGAAAAAATGAAAGAACTTACAACGTCGATTATTGCAGAAAAAGTAGAAGGAACACTCACAGGTCCTAATAAAAATATGGATGGTATTTTTAATATTTTAAAGGACGCTCAAAATGGAGATGCAGTAATAAGACACTGGATAGATGAAACAGGGGTAAAAATTGCAGCTCAAAAAGGTGTTTCCTGCATAATAACTCAAAATCCAAAGGGCAGTGCAGTAAAAACTGCAGAAGAACTGAAACTGCCATTTATAGTAACAGAAAAAATAGAACTGGCCAATGCTTTTGCCATTAACTGGGCGCTGGAAAAATTTGCAAAAGACTCTTTACGTGTTGTAGTAACTGGAACCAACGGAAAGTCCACCACTACACATATGATTTATCATATTTTAAAGGAAGCTGGTTACAGCACATATACAAACACTGATTCTGAATCTGAATTCAATACACTTATAGATCCGATGGTTGCAAAGCAAATTGCAGAATTCGATGCTCCCATCGAGGCTGCAGTGATAGAAGTCTCTGAGGTCCAAGGCTGGCTCGGAGATATTATGAAAGACCATGCATACATAATGACGTCAGCAATCAATCCAGATGTAGTGATTGTAACCAATGTAGCCCTGGATCATATAGGTCTCGTAAATTCTATTGAAGAAACATTTAATGAAACTTCAGGTGCAGTTAAAGGCATAAAAGAGAATGGGACTTTGATATTGAACTATGATGATCCACTTGTTTTAAAAATGAAAGATTTAACTTCAAACCATGGAAAAATCTTATTTTTCGGAGATAATGCAGATATTAAATTTGACAGTACAGGAATAGTATATAAAAATAATATTTTAATTAAAACTGATGATTTACCATTTAAAAGCTGCCATTTTGTCCAGAACACCATGGCTGCTGCAGGCGCAGTTATAGCTTTAAATATTGATCTCGAAACCATTAAAAACTCAATTTCATCATATAAAGCATTAAAAAGGAGATTTACAATAGTGCACAATGATCCATGTATAATAGATGACTTTGCACATAATCCAGATGGAATTCTTGCTACAATACAAAATGCTGCTCTGATTGGGAATGGAACTCTTTTTGTGGTTTCAGCTATCAGAGGATCAAGAGGAGAAAGTATTAATCAGGCAAATGCCGAAGCCATTGCTAAGGGACTTCAAAACATCCCATATAAACTGATTATAACAAGCAGCACCGATGTTGTGGATCATTTAAACACAGTAACAGATAATGAAAAAAAAGTATTTATAGATGCACTTGAAAAGGAAAAAATAACATATATCTTTAATGAGAAACTATATGATGCATTGAAAAATGTACTTAAATTATCACATAACAAAGACACAATTTTATTAATTGGTGCGCAGGGCATGGATCCTGCAAGTGAACTTTTAAACAAAATCTTAAATTAATGAAAGTTCATATTATATAATTCAAATTCATTATTCACACTTGGTGATTAAATGTTCATAAAAGTAAGAAGAGATACTATAATCATTTTAACACTCGCATTTTTATTAATAGTATCAGGAAGGGTTATGAGTTATATGGCATTTGCCGAATCTCCTGCTACAGATCAGGGAATACCCATATCTGGAGTCATGATAAAAGGAAATAATCTCGTACCAACTGATTCTATTCGAGCCAATATATATGCATCAGGTTTAAGGCCAGGAAGTTACATCAACGGAAGCACATTAATTACAGACAAACGAGAATTACCTTTAAATGAAGCAATAAGTAATGCTCAGCAATTTGCAACGTTGACAACCATTCCAGGTACAAGACTAACACCTATAGTAGCTGCAGATGTTAAAGTAGACAGCACAACAGGAAGTGTCACAGTAACTGTTGTTGAAGACTGGACACAGGTTCAGGTAAATACAACATCAAGTACTACAAGTTCATACGCAACGGGGTAAAAATATATGAAAATTCCGCAAAGACTTCAAGGAAAATATGTAAAAGGAATATTAATATTCCTAATCACAGTTGCAATGATTATTGGGCCTGCTGCAGCAACATGTAACATAATCGTTATAACAGACCCTACAGGAAAGGATCCAAATGGCGCAGCAGCAGGGAGTATGTCATTCCAGAACAACATGTTTCAATCAACTTTCCTATCCTCATCAAGCGGTCATTTTGCTATACTCTCCGGGGGTGAAGGTTCATCCACGCCCAGATTACAGGCTATTGTAGCAGCTGTAAAAGCTATGGAAGCGGGTGCTAGCCCACAAGCAGCAGCAAACCTCGCAAATTCATACAGTGGAATCAGGGTCCTGGTTGGAACCGCTACTAAAGGTGCGGCAGTAGGAGGATCATACGACGTTTACGTGGTCACAGTGTCAAATAATGGGACCATTACAGTAACACCTCACTCATCAGATGGAACCGCAGTTTTACCTGCAGGAACAAAAGGAGCTATTATCCACTTAAGGAATACAGAAGGTAACCCTATGTATGGAACAGCTTCAAAAGTACGTCAGGAAACTGCAGTAAACATTGGTAAAATGATAAGAGACGGTTATTCTGCAACTTACATACTGGGACAAGCATTTGGAGAAGTAGCAAATGATTCTGGCGAAAAGTACGGGGGTGGTGGAGTTAACCTTGTTTCAGGAATCACAACTGGAGACATGTTCACTCCAGCTCAGTTAAACACAACCGGTTATGCTATGAACACTCCCTATGCCAAAATAAGTACATCCAGCGACGGATGGAGTATAGGTTATCCAGCAGCAGAGCAATACCAGACAGATCCATATGATGGTTCACCACTCAAGATAGAGTACGCCTATGAAGCGCTTATAAATGCCATTACAGTTACAGGGCAGACTGTACAGGTTTCTGTTTATGGAAGTGACGATGTAGGTATTTCAGAAACTACACAAGAAATCGTAGCTGCAACTGTAAAGAAATATGGTTACGATAACGTTCAAATAGCAAACAGAATCAATACAGCAATAGACAGTGGAACTATTGTAGGTGTTAACCATGTAGAACCTAAAGACATCAACGTCAAGTCAAGTTCAAGGGCAGTAGGAGTCTATTACAAACCTCTCGGTAACGACAGGTCTTCCCCACC
Organism: Methanobacterium sp.; assembly: GCF_038562635.1. NCBI lineage: Archaea > Methanobacteriati > Methanobacteriota > Methanobacteria > Methanobacteriales > Methanobacteriaceae > Methanobacterium > Methanobacterium sp. The sequence continues at coordinate 338,543 of NZ_JBCFBO010000002.1, forward strand.
ATGGACTTTACCAATAAGCTCTTCACTTTTAGATTTAATTGGAAATATCCAAACTGCCATAGGTTTAATACTGGTACTCCTGGTTCTGTTTAGAAGTACTCTAATCAGATCATTCATGAGATAATTAAAAGGATTTTTATAAATCCTTAACTTTTTTTAATTTTATTTTAACTAATTATTTCACAGTATCTATCAAAATAAAGATTTTCTACCAACGTATTTTATATTATTTTAAGCAAAACATTCTTTTCAATTAATTTAGCATTTTTTAAGTTTTTAAAGATTATCATTGATTTTATCACGGTCCTCACTAAATCAGTGCTAAAAAAACAATATAAAACATGATATTTCATTAGAATTGGTAGATAGTTAATATTTAAATAATTTGAAGATACTAATTAATATTATCAAAATAAATGAGGATATTATGGGGAGAAATTTTAAATTAATCTTCAAGGAATTATTGTCAATTTTTATCCGGATTAATACGCTTATTTTAGTGATTTTAAGACTCTACACTGATTTTAATTTGAAATTATCTAATTTAAACTGGATAAATATGGTAAACTTTAATTCATTAGCTTTTCTTGATAATTGCATATATAATTTTTAAATTAAATTAAAAAAAAGATAAAATATTATGCGCTTAATATAGCGAGTGATAAAATGAATGCAGAAAAGGTAAAAAATAGAAATTCTGAACCGGGAATGGTAGTTCTGGCCACCCTTATTTTGGGGGCTGCGGTGGCCAACTTGAACTTATCAGTTGCCAATGTAGCCCTTCCATCTATAGGTTTGGCTTTTAATGCTTCGCAAGTTCAGATTAACATGGTTGCTGTGGGTTTCTCACTTGGCCTGGCTTCCTCAGTATTGTGGTTCGGGGCTCTTGGTGATCATCACGGTCGAAAAATGATGCTTATACTGGGAACTATTATATCTATACCTGCATCCTTACTGGCAGGTTTTGCCCCAACTGTTAATATACTGGTTTTAGCCCGTATAATTGGAGGTTTAGCTGCGGGAATGGCATTTCCAACAACATTAGCAATAATCACCGCATTGTGGTCAGGTCCTAAACGAACGAGATCTATCGCTCTCTGGTCAGGCATAGGTGCCGCTATTGCGGCTTTAGGTCCACTTTTATCAGGATACCTCCTCATATCTCGCCCATGGGGATCTGTATTTTTAATTACGTTGCCCCTTGCATTCTTAACATTAATTATGGCCATTAAATTCATCCCATCCCATGTAAATGAAACCAAAAATCCAGTTGATAATGTGGGAGGCATAATGTCCCTCATACTCATAGGAACATTAATTATGGCCATTAACTTTGCCCCAGTACCCAGCATAAGAACTTTAGTACTTGTTTTAATAATTTTAGCGGCTGTCGTTGGATTCTTATTTATAAAACACCAGCGGAGCATACCTAACCCTCTTTATGATCTAAAAGTAGCAGGCAGGCGGATTTTCTGGGTAGCGGCAAGCGCGGGAATAATTGTTTTTGGATCGTTGATGGGTGCTCTGTACATTGGGCAGCAGTTTTTACAAAATGTTCTGGGTTATTCAACCTTCGATGCAGGACTTTCGATTATACCCTCCGCAATTCTCATGATCCTAGTGGCGCCACAGTCTGCCAAGCTCGTAGAGTCACGAGGATCCAGATTTACGCTTCTTGCAGGTTACCTGTTCTGTTTATTAGGATTCTTGACTATGTTACTGTTATGGAAAGAAGGCATACCCTACTGGAAGGTTGGGCTGGCTTATGCATTAATAGGAATTGGAGTTGGGTTAGCAGGGACTCCAGCATCCCATTCTCTTACAGGATCTGTTCCTGTTAAACGTGTAGGTATGGCATCAGGCACAGCAGACCTGCAGCGTGATTTTGGCGGTGCCATTATGACTTCAATCTTTGGTACATTACTTACCGCAGGTTATGCTTCTGCATTTGCTTCAAAAATCAATAATGTTCCCCAGCAGATCTCTGCCAGTGTGGAAGCAACACTTCAAAAATCATTTGCCAGTGCTTCTACCCTTGCCCAGCAGTATCCTCAATATTCAGATCAGATCATAGCCGGAGCCAAATCTTCTTTTTTAGTTGGAGATCGATGGGCATACCTTGCTGGAATTATTGCTATTTTGATTGGGGCAGCACTTGTATTTTACAAGTTTCCAAAGTTAGAAGAAGAGAAAAAATTACTTTCCCAGTACTATGAGATGGATACAAAAACAGAAAACACGGAAAAAGAAGATTTAAAGAGTTTTAAAAAATAATCAGTTCATGGAGATATCATGATTGAAATCATTTTCTTTTTTATAATGCTCCTAGTAGTAGCGATTTTTTCCTGTTTAATTGGCAAACTTCCAGTTAGTTTCCAGATGATATTTATTGTAGCAGGAATGTTAACAGGATGGCTTGTTACAGGATATGTAGACATTACCAAGCCTCCATATTCAACCATAATTTTTTTAATTGCAGAAATAGCTCTTGTTCTTGTTCTTTTCAGTGATGCATCTCGAGTAGGATTAAAAGCGCTGAATAATAACCTGAGTACAAGACTACTAACCATAGGTTTACCTATTACTATTATTTTAGGAGTAGTGATAGCAACCCTACTATTCCCAGGCATACCATGGTGGGTAGCAGGCATTATAGGTGCTGCTCTAGCTCCAACAGACGCAGCCTTAGGACAAATAGTAGTTCAAAACAAAAAAGTACCTGAAAGAATACGCAAAACAATAGAAGTGGAAAGTGGATTAAACGATGGAGGTTCAGTCCCTTTCCTTTTAGTTTTTATAGCCATTGGTTTGGCAGCAGAAACTTTTAGACCAATGGGGTACTTTATTCAGGTTGCTCTAGAACAAATTGGTTTTGGAATAATTGTAGGTGTGGTAGTTGGAATTGGGGGAGGGTGGCTGGTTTTAAAAGCCCAGGATAAAGAATGGATCACTCCCAACTTCCAGAGAATAGCTTTTCTGGCAATAGCAATACTCACATTTCTTATAGCAGATCAACTAGGAGGAAGTGGATTTATAGCAGCCTTTATCGGCGGTTTGGCATTAGGATATGTTGTTAAGGATGCAGGAAAAATTTTAATAGATTTCTCCGAAACGGAAGGGCAGTTGCTGAATTTAACAGTGTTCTTCCTATTAGGAATAGCAGTTCTTCCCCTGCTCTTGAATGTAACCTGGCAAATAATTCTCTACGCTGTTTTAAGTTTGACAGTTATTAGGATGTTACCAGTGGCTATATCATTAATTGGCACTAAATTGGATTTTGATACAGTACTATTTATCGGTTGGTTTGGTCCTAGAGGATTAGCATCGATAGTACTGGCCCTTTTAGCTTTAGAAGAATTAAAAGTATTCCCTGGAGACAGCACTTTTATTTCAGTTGTTTTCATTACGGTGCTGATTAGTGTTTTTGCACATGGATTTACAGCTTCCCCATTATCAACCATTTATTCAAGAAGAATAAACAGTGACAATCTTAAAATAGAAGACAAAAATGAAAACAAATCATTAACTCCAAAAAGTAAGCGATTATAAAATTATTTAAAACCGTTAGTTTACAAAACTGAAATTTACATACTCGTTTATTTCTCTTTTTTCTGCTTATTGATGTTTACTTCTGCATCTTCCTCACTACTAGCCATAAGTAAAGCCAGCCATCGTGTTTCATCAAAATTTTCCAGATATTTTATGATGATCAGGGTCAACGGCACGCCGAGGAAAAATCCAACAGGCCCTAAAATCCATCCCCATACAAACAATGAAGCAAATACCACATAAACTGACATTTGAAGCCCTTTTCCAGTTAATCTAGGAAATATATAGCTTTCTGCAATGGTATTAATTGTAATAAAGAAAAGTCCCATTATTAGGGCTGCCTGTATTCCATATTTACTCCAGGCCACCAGCACAGGAGGAATCGCTGCTATTACAATACCAAATATGGAATAAATCCAAGTATAAATGTTAATAAACCCCAGAGTACTGCAAAGTTAATGTCAAATATGAAAAGAACACCTGCAACACCTACACCATAAATAAGATTTATCTTTACCCGGATTATAAAATATTTAATGAAATCGCCGACAAGAGCAAAAGTTTTATTCAAAGTAAAATTATCTGCGCCTAATCCTTTGATCAGTCTTTTTTTAATTTGAGGAAGCTCATAAACCAGGAATATCACAGCAAATATAATAAAAGTACCATCTGCTATAAGTCCCTTTATATCTGGTTATGGGTATATTGGAAACAATGAACTCAATTATTTGATTTCCGTATTGTGCAGAAATTAGATGATTTTATCGATAAATCCGGGAGTGCCTGTACTAATTGAGACAATGTTACTACCAGAAATGCCAATATTCCGAGACCCAAAATAAAAATTCCCAGAAGAGTTATCAACATTCCAATGTTGTAAAAGAGACCTCTTTTTTCCAACCATTTTAAAAATGGGTAGATAAGTAAGCTCAAGAATATAGAAAGCAGTATGAGACTAGTTATAGGTGCAGTAAATTTTAATGCAACTACTGCAGATAAAATAACCACAATTATAATAATCTGCCGGAGAAACGGCGGCATTTTAAAGTTATCCATCATTTTTTTTGTTCCTTATTAAAATTTAAGTAATAATCAAAAAAGAAAATGAAAAAGTTTTAGAATTTCTGATCTATATTGACAATTCCCATACTTTCAGATGTACTTTGAGTTTGTACAGCATTTCCACCCCTGAGCAACTGTATAGTTAAAGTACCATTGCCTTTATTCTCTATAGATACTGTGACATGACCCGGATTAGGGCCTAAGTTATAATTAGCGTTTCCCGTTCCATTAATTTGCATATTTCCATTTGTATATGCATAGTCACCAGTCCATGGACCATCAGCTGTAATTTGAAGTGTTACATTTGAGTTATTTTGATTTGAAGTACCGTTACTGCTATTGTTTGACATATTGTTACTGCTTGTGCATCCTGAAGCAAAAACAACCAGTATCGATATGGCCAGTATAATTCCCGCAATCTTTTTCATGATAATTTCCTCTTTTTGCCCATAATTTTACCATGAAACCATTTTATACCATGATAATCCACATTTTATTTATTCAAATAACAGATCATACTCATGTTCTGTTATTATTCCTTTATTTTGCAGTAATTTAGCTAATTTCTTTAATGTATCTAAATCAACAGACTCTTCCATGTTATTTGATTGATCTGATGACTCGTTAGCTTCATTCATTGCCATCATTCTTCTTCTTGTTCTTCTTCTAGCTCCACCACGCCCTAAAGGTCCTAACTCCGGCATAATATCACCTTTTTAGTTAAATACATCTTTTTAATGAGACAGGCTTGCCGATTTTAAATCATTTTAAATTTCTAATTTTTCAGTATTCACCAGATCAGATGGATTAACAAAGAATAAAGCTATTCCATCAATTACCAGCCAGATTCCAATTAACAAAGCAAGGTAATAAGGGTCCCATGCAAATGAAGCCAGTATTATATATAATATACCTAATATAATACCTATACCCCCAGATCCTTTAGCTGCTGTTCCTTCTTTAGTAAATAATGACATTATACCTGAAATTATCAGGAAAAAACCTGCAAAGAAGAGAGCTATGCTTGTTAAGAAGCTAAATGCAAGTATATGTCCAAATAAGCCTATTCCACAAATTACTGCTACCAGCCCAAGTATTAAAAAGGCAATACTTGCGGCTTTACTTGCTCCCCATGTCCCGAAACTCTGTGCTAATAACCATATTCCTAAAAACACTACAGCCAATCCGGCTAGGACACTGGCTGTGAAAATACTTAACAATGGGAAAGCAATGACCAAAATACCTAAAATTACAGCTAAAATACCTAACAACATGTTGTTACCTTCAGCCATATAACATACCCCCTTTTATTTTTTTCAAGCAAGCCCTAATAAATTATTATATTAATAAATATAAATAATTATTTATTACTAATATCTGGCAGCTCATATACATTGAATTAATTTGAGGCAAATTAACAACAGAATTAAAAACATGATAATCATAACTACTAGATACTCTAAATGAGATATAATTAAATAAAAATTGAAGAGCGGTTAAACTTTAAAAATGAGAACTATCCATAGAGAACAACAGGAAATAATTTATTAATAGGACCACATAGCCAGTGCAAAATTTAACAGATGTGTTTATCTGAAAATGTATATTCATATCTTAAAAATCAAGAAGATGCTTTCGTAACCGATTTAAAAACAGTGCGAAAACATGCTAATCAATTCAAAATTAGTAGCTAATAGATAAACTTAAAAATCAATGGATTGTTTGATTCACGAGCGATCAATGGAGAAAAATTTGAAAATATAGAAAAGAAACGTTTTACCTTTTATACAGTCCGCATTAATTATACAGTTACATAAGATAAATTTAAATACCGTAATTTTAGATATAATAACTCTTATACCATTAATTGAATCTTAAATACTAATTTTATATTTTTAAAAATAAAGAATATTTAATTAGAAATCATCTACAATACTCATATATCCATAAAAATAATTTTTTAAAAATCAAGTTTTGTTTAATTAATCATATCAAAAATAATTATACTGGTGAAAAAATGACTCTAATTTTAATACGTGCAAACAGTCAAGGAAAACTATTGAATGCCATTGCAGACATTGAACGGCATGCTAATTTAAGAATATCAGGAAAACCAAAGATAATTGAACCTCAAATTGCAGATAAACTAGCTAAAGGGATTCTTAAGCAGAATTTAAGATCAAAATGTGAAATAGCAACTCTTATAAAAGTTTTAGACGACACAACAAAAAGCATAATGCATATTAAAAAAATACACCCGCCAGCACATATTGTTGTTATAAGCGAGGAATATAAAGAATTTGAAGAAATAAAAAAGATGTTTAATAGGTTACCTGTACTTAAAGGCTATTATTCACATAAATCAGTTCCTTCAAATTAAAATTTTTTAGTTAAGCACTAATCTTATTTTTCAGCTTTAATTAAGAATTCACGTATTGAAGTACCTATTACTCCTCCAATAAGGCCAAAAAGGGCAAGGATTAATATAGCACCGCTCATTTCAAAAATGAATATTTCTATATTAAAGAGGATATCATCAATAAATAAAAAATTACCTCTAAGACTTAAAATTAAGAGTGCAGCTATTACACCAACTATAATTCCATTTATAGCTCCATCTTCACTTTTTCCTCCAGCAATTAAAGATGCAACTATTCCGCCAATTAAAAGCAATAATAAAGCATAATTCGAATCTACAAATATGAAAGTAGGGATCACTACAATTAAAACGCCTACAATAATTGCCACTGCCCTCAATATCCATTTATTAGATGTAAATTTTAGCACATTTTTATTAGAATCAGTAGAGCTATTTTCTTCATTTTTGGTATCTTTTATCATTTTACCACATGATTTACAGTATTTCTCATCTGCAGAATTCTCAATTCCACAGTCAGGACAAATATTAAATTCATTTATAGGGTCTAATTCTTCATCGAAATGTGCATTAAAATTTTGGACATAACTGAGAGAACCTCCGCACTCACATGCCTCAAATTCATCGGGCTTTTCTCCTTCTTTAAGCTTGTAATAGCCACCACATTTCTCACAGATAAGATAAGACATCTAAACACATCAACTGAGATAATCTACTATTATTATTTGTTTTGCATGATTAATAAATTTTAATAATACATAATAAATAATGACCTTAATCAGAATTAAATACCTTTTTATTTTTCAAAATGACAATCATAACAGCAGGGACTATTATGGCGGCTGCAAAAGCAAGTAAAAATGAATTAATATGGGCAGAATAAGCCCCAACAGCTGCATAAACCATGGATATACTCAAATTGGATATTGTAATTATAAAAATAAAACGGCTGAAGTTCATACGACCAATTCCTGCAAATAGAACTGAAGTTTCAGCAAGTAATGGGACTGAACGTGAAATAATAATTATCCAATCTCCATACTTTTTTTGAAGAGATTCAAATCTAGAAATTTCTTTTGAATCTACAAATCGAAGAGCTGCAGCACGTCCAAATTTAGCTCCAATCCAGTACCCTATTAAACAGCTGATTGTCATGCCTGCAAGAGAAATAAGAGTTCCCCCTATAAATCCAAGAAAATAGCCACCAGCTGTACTTACAATACTAGAAGGAATAGGGGCTACAATGTCAATAGATAATAAAAATCCAATAATTATACTTGCAATCAGCTTAGAAGGTCCCGATTGAAAAAAACTATTAGTCCAGTTATCTAAAGAATCTCCAAATAAAACAAAAGGGATTAAAAGAAGAGTTAAAATTATAAAAGTTAATAATATCCATTTAATTCCAATATGAGTTTCTAAATTTATCTTATTTTGCAAGATTTAACTTCCGCAATTATTTATAACATAATATTTTATATATAAAAGGTATTATTAATATATGTAATCTAAAATAAATAGTTTTATGGAAATTCTATAGAATTCATTGCAAAATCAGTGCTTAATTAGTTCAAATTCAATTAGAATAGTAAAAACCTATAAAATACAATAAATTAAATTAAAAAAGATTAGAACTAATTAAAAATTGAATTTAATAATAAGTCTACGAGTCTTCGACTCGTGCATGTAAAAAATTGAAAATTTTTTACGGTTGCGAATTTTCAATTCGCAAACATCAAAATTCTTTTGAATTTTGAAAGCCGTCGAAAAATCGTAGCTTGTAAAAATCTTCGATTTTTGCGCTCCAAAAATTCGAAGAATTTTTGAGAGATTTTTCGGGCTACAAATCATAGATTTGTAAGCTGTCAAAATCATAAATTTTGACGCACAAATTAAAATAAATATAATAAGTAAGCCTCAGATCGCCCATCATTCATCACGTATCAGAGCTCATAGGGTTCATCACTGGCTTAGAATTAGATTTCAAATTATAGAATAAATAGTTTGTGTTTGATGGTTAAAAATAAGAAATAAAGAAAAATTAACCGTACATTACGCCGGCTTCTCTTCTAACTTCTTCTTCTTTCTCAAGACCTACAATCTTATCAATTGCATCCATGAAGTCGTTCATTGTAACGCTGGATCTTTCTTCCCTTATTGCAAACATACCTGCTTCTGTACAGATAGCTTTAAGGTCGGCACCAGAAGCACCTTCAGTTAATGATGCAACAAGTCTTATATCCACTTCTTCCTCTAAGGACATATTTCTGGTGTGGATTTTCAAGATCTCCATTCTACCGTCTTCATTTGGAATTGGAACTTCTATGAACCGGTCAAATCTTCCAGGACGTAAAAGTGCAGGGTCTAATATATCTGGCCTGTTGGTCGCTGCAACGATTCCAACATCTCCCCTGGCTTCGAATCCATCCATTTCTGCAAGTAGCTGCATGAGTGTCCTTTGAACTTCTCTGTCACCGCTTGTTGAACTTTTGAGCCTCTTAGCTGCAATTGCATCTATTTCATCAATGAAGATAATACTTGGTGCTTTCTCTTTTGCAAGTTCAAATACACCTCTAACTAATCTTGCACCTTCACCAATGTATTTTTTTACAAATTCAGATGCAACAATTTTTATGAATGTTGCATTGGTCTCATTTGCAACTGCTTTTGCAAGAAGAGTCTTACCTGTTCCTGGAGGACCGTATAAAAGTACTCCTTTTGGAGGTTCAATTCCAATATTTGCAAATAATTCTGGTTTTTTAAGTGGTAATTCTACTGTTTCCTTAATTTCAACGACTTGTTCTTCAAGTCCACCAATTTGCTCGTAACTTACTTCTGGCTTTTCTTCTACTTCCATACCGCTGATTAGAGGATCTTTCTCAGACGGTAATACATTTACTATACTAAATGTTTGCTGATTTAAAGCAACCCTTGAGCCTGGTTCTAATGATTTTTTATCTAATAAACGTGAATAATTTATAACGAAATGAGGTCCTGTGCTGCTTTTTACTACAAGTTTTCCGTCTTCTAAAACTTCAGTTATAGTAGCCACTACAAGAGGAGGGGACCTAAACCTTTCAATTTCGCCTCTTAGAGATTTTACTTCTCTGTCGAGCCTCATCTTTTCATTTTCAACTAAAACTTTGTCTTTCTCAAGCTTTCTAACTTTCCACATTAAATTCCTTTTAGTTTTAGTATTCTCCTCCTTTAGGAGTTTAATTTCATTCTTAAGATCTTCAGTTTTTTTCATTATATTTCGGGACATGTCTTCCATGATCCTTATTCACTCCTGAATTTTTATTAAATTGAAAATATTTATTAATTATTTCAGTCATATTTTTGTTTTAATAATATTTAAATATTGAGGGTACACAATATAATAGAAAAGTATAATTTAACGTTTTTTTTAAAAGCCAATGCAAATTAAAGTTTTTCGAGGCCAGTGAAAATTAAGAAATTATTGTTTTCAATTTACAAAATCATATATTTTTTATAAAACATAATTTAAGATATATCAAAACAGACATAAATATTATAAAGAAGAATAAGAAAAGTATAAATACTTAAACAAGAACAACTGTTCGTTTTATTGCATTATCAATATTATATATTACACTTACATGAAAATACAAAGTGATCAGCATGAGATGCGAGATATGTGGAAAGAAAATAGTTGGAGAACCAGTGAAAACAAAAATTGAAAGCTCAATTATGGTTACATGTAATGAATGTTCTAAATTCGGAAAAGTACAGAGAGAACCACCAAAAGCAAGGAAACCAAGGCCAGTTAGAAGAAGTCCTAAATTCAGAGAGCCTTCAGAAGAAGTCATCGAAGATTTCAAAGATATTATACGAGAAAGCAGGGAAAGAAAAGGATGGACCCGTGAAGTACTGGCTGAGAAAGTATATGAAAAAGCCTCTGTGGTTAACAGGGTTGAATCTGGAAAGATGGTTCCAGATATTAAACTTGCAAAAAAATTAGAAAAAATACTGGACGTGACACTCATTGAAAAAACTGACGATGGAAAACAGGAAGATTTAGGTCCGCGAGCCAGAAGAGGAGCTACAATAGGAGATATAGCTCGGATTAAGAGGAATTAAATCCAATTTGAAAAAATATCAGAAATATATTTTTTCAACTTCTTTTTATTTTCTAATAAATATCAAAGAGATCTCCTAAAACAACTTTTTTATCAGTCTTAATCAATTTAGGGATCTTTCCGACTGTCCCTGCAGATTCACCGACCACAATCATAACACCCCTAAAATAAGGTTTAAAGTCTTCAGCTCTTGCCAGGCAGTTCTGCACAGCATCTTGTTCTAAATCACCTTTAGCTTCATTTGCAATGCTTGTGGCAAGCGCATCGGCAAAGCTGGCATGGTCTGCAAATATAGTTACAGAATCTGCCCTTCCCAAACTTATAGAATGCCCAACAGTTCCAGAAGAGGTGCATATTCCCATTGGAGTTTTCCCGTATTTTATTTTAAAACCAATCTGTCCAGAAAGTGATGAAGTTCCAGCATAAAGACCCATTACCACATCTTTATTAGTTTTAATGGCTATATCCCCACCGTTTTCTACAATTGCATATTTTGCACCGTTTTTTATTAAGAAATTCATTGAGAGTTCTGATATTGTCCCTGCAACAGCAGCCATAGGACCTACTTCTGCAATTTTACCTGCTTTTGCCATTACTTTTGCTATAAAAGGAGCATCTTCCACATTTACTGGTTCAAAAGATATTAAAAACTCTTTGTTATTCATAATATAATTTACAAGCTCCATACGCTGCCTTAAAATAAAATTAGAAAGTTTATGATTTATTAAATCTGTCTTAAGTAAAATGTTAGTTTCATCAAGCCTAATTCTTTCTGTGATCATCGTGGTTAGTTTGTCTTACATAAAATATTTAGATTACTAATTCTAAATTATGCATAGATAAAACACAGAAAGGATCATAATTAAATTAAATTTATCCCTCCTAAAAGTAGTAGAAAATAAGTGGTGATTTATATGAGACACACAAAGGATATTCGTTCAGGAGAAAGAATTTTATTTGAGACCAAACCTCGCTTTTTTATGTATTTAAAATCAGCTGTAATTAAATTCATTGCATTACTTGTAATTATATTTATTTTTGAGCCCGTAGTATCTCTCGTTGCAAGTATACAAAATTATATCATAAAATATATCCATGTTCCACTTGTAGAAGCTACCACTCTAATCCTGTTCTTTTTAATGCTTATTTTGATCCTCTGGATTATATGGGACATACTTTCATGGGAATACACAACATATACCCTTACAAACTACAGAGTCATCCTTGAAAAAGGTATAATCCGTAAAAACAAATCATATATGCATTACGATAAAATCCAGGATGTTAACGTTTCGCAGGGATTAATAGAGCGCCTGACATCCAGTGGAGATATATCTGTATACGGAGGTCATGAAAATACTCGAATCATACTCAATGATATTCCAGATCCTACAAAAGTAGAAGATAGAATAAACCAGATGATTGAAGGCGATTATATAACTGAAAAATCAACTGGCCCTAAAAAGATTAAAGATTCCGTAATGGACAGATATGACAAAAAATTTAAGAGATATTGATCAATCCTTAAATAGTTGTAGTTACAAACTCAAAATGTACTATTCTAATACTAATTTAACAAATATTACAGGTATTTCCTGTTTTTTACAGTCCCCGAAAACTTGTTTTCGTGGTTTTACATTGAATGAGATGAAATAGCGTTGTTAAACGGATAAGATAACATGAAAAATTATGATGTGGCTATAGTTGGAGCCGGACCTGTAGGCTCAACATTTGCAAGATATATGGCAGAAAAAGGGCTTAAAGTGGCAATATTTGAGAAAAAAAAGGAAGTGGGAGTACCTCTACAATGTGCTGGACTTCTAGGTAACAAAATAAAAGATGTGAATGTTTTACCTGAGGAAGTTATACTTAACAAAATATATGGGGCATGCTTATATTCCCCATCCAGTACTATGATCTCAATGCGTAAAAAAGAAGAACCCTTAGCCTACGTTTTAGATAGGGTCAGATATGATAAATATTTAGCACAATTAGCAGTAGATAAAGGAGCAGAACTTTTTTTAAACCATCGGGCAGAAAAGATAGACATAGAAAATGGTGAGATATACTTCAAAGATAAAAAAATATCTGCTGAAATCATTGTAGGTGCTGATGGTCATTCATCTATAGTATCTGAAGCATTTGGCAATGACTTTAAATTCGTGCATGCAAGCCAATATTTAATTGACACTGGAGAAAGCACATTTAAAGAGGATTATTTTCAGGTATATGTGAATTCAAAAATATCTCCAGGGTTTTTATGGGTTATTCCAATTTCAGAATCCACCGCAAGAGTAGGTTTATTTGCTGATTTTGATTATAAAGAGTTAAGTGAGATTTTAAACGAATTTCTAGAAAATAATGAAGAATTAAGAGATTCTAAAATTTTAAAAAAATATCATGGTAAAATCCCAATATATGACCCTAAAAAGGACATAGTAAAAAATCGAGCCATACTTATAGGAGATGCAGCATCTCAGGTTAAACCAACTACAAGCGGCGGACTTATAATAGGTTTTAATTGTGCAAAAATCGCTGCCGAAGTTGTATATGAATCAATTAGCTCTCAAAATATTGATATTTTAAAGAATTACCAAAAAAGATATAAAAAAATGTACAATAATGAACTTAAGATGCAGCTAAAAGTACAGAATACCTATAAATCACTGGACGATGATAATCTTGACTCTGTAATTTTAAAACTTAAAGAAAAAGAAGTGGGAAAAATAGTTTCTGAATATGGAGATCTGGATTCTCAAGCACCACTTATGATAAAACTAATAAAAAGCGGGATAATCTTTTCAGTTCTTCCTAAACTGCTTTCACGTAAAATATTTGGCCTGTAAAATCAACATACCTTTCATTACTTATTTTGAAAATAGTTAGTTTAAATAGAAAAATTACTTTGTTTAATTTGAACTGTAATTAAGTAATTTATTAAAGGTGAAACCCCTAAATATCAGTTAATCTATGAAATATAAAAAAATAAATACCATTCAACTCATTAAAAGGTGTCTAATCTATGGAAATAATCTTCATTTTATCCGGTGAAAACGAAACTTTGCCAAAAGCAGAAGTAACAGCGAGTTTGGAGACTGAAAATGTCTCCTTTAATATAAAATATCATCAAAATGGAATTTTGATCATTGAGATTGCAGATGAAAACTCTGCAGTTATTGATATAATTGGTAAAAAGATTGCTTATACCCACGAAATATGTAAATTACTGTTTGAAACCAGTATCTCCAATTTAAACGAAGATATCCAAAAATACCCATGGAAAGATATTATTAGTCAAGATTATGCAGTAAGGGTTAAAAGAGTAGGCATTGACCCTGATTTTAACTCCCAAGCCATGGAAATTGAGCTTGGAGGTATCATTAAAAATGAGTTAGGAGATAAAGCCAGAGTAAATCTTGAAAATCCCGATACTTTTTTAAGAACCATCGTGCTTGATAACTCTGTCTTGGTCAGCAAACAACTGGTTAAAAGAAGTAAAAAACACTACAATGATTTAAAACCTCATAAAAGACCATTCTTCTATCCCGGATCCATGAGCCCAAAACTTGCAAGGGGAATGGTTAATCTAGCACGGGCCAAAAAAGGAAGCACCGTTCTAGACCCATTCTGTGGAACAGGTGGTATTTTAATAGAAGCAGGAATAGTAGGGGCTAGAGTAATTGGAACTGATATAGACGAGAAAATGGTTGATGGCACTAAAAAAAATCTTGAATACTGCAACATTAAGGATTATAATATTTTTCAGGGAGATGCAAGGTATATTACACTTGAGGAAAAAGTCGATGCTATTGTAACTGATCCTCCTTATGGTATCTCCGCTTCAACAGCAGGTATAGACAGTAAAAAGATTTATGAAGAATCCCTCGTATCTATGCAGGGACTATTAAAAGAAGACGGATACATCTGTATGGCAACTCCCCACTACCTGGACATCCATGAACTTGTGAGTCATACTAAATTTAAAATAATAGAACAATACAAGATAAGAATGCATAAAAGTTTAACCAGAGTTATCTCTGTACTTACAAAAAAATAAAGTTTATAAATTTAAAATAAAAAGAGGAATTCCTTTGAACGCTAGAATATTAGATACAACACTTAGAGACGGCGAACAGACCCCTGGAGTTTCTTTAACTCCTGATGAGAAGCTGCGAATGGCCCTAAAACTTGACGAACTTGGTGTAGATGTTATTGAGGCAGGATCTGCCATTACATCAATTGGTGAAAGGGAAGGAATTAAAAAAATTACCAGTGAAGGGCTTTCTACTGAAATATGCAGTTTTGCAAGGGCGGTTAAAGTCGATGTAGACGCCGCATTGGAATGCGACGTGGATAGTGTTCATCTGGTTATTCCAACATCTGATCTTCATATAAAATATAAATTAAAAAAAACAAGGGAAGCAGTTAAAGACCTTGCAATCGAAAGCACACAGTATGCTGTCGACCACGGGCTGCTGGTAGAGCTTTCTGCAGAGGACTCAACAAGAAGTGACCTTGATTACCTCACACAGGTATTCAAAGAAGGGATAGATGCTGGTGCAAAAAGGATATGTGCATGCGATACCGTTGGAATGCTCACTCCTGAAAAAGCCTACGAATTTTATGGGTATTTATCAAAACTTGATGCACCTTTAAGTGTTCACTGCCATAACGACTTTGGACTTGCAGTTGCAAATTCACTTTCAGGTTTAAGGGCTGGGGCGAGTCAGGCCCATGTTACAGTAAATGGAATAGGTGAAAGGGCAGGAAATGCATCATTAGAAGAATTAGTAGTTTCACTATACTCACTTTACGGCGTAAAGACAAACATAAAAATAGGAATGTTATATGAAATCTCTAAAATGGCTTCAAGGCTAACCAATGTGCCATTACAACCAAATAAAGCCATTGTAGGAGAAAATGCATTTGCCCACGAGTCAGGAATACATGCAGACGGCGTCATTAAAAAAGCTGAAACCTATGAACCTATAACTCCTGAACTTGTAGGTCACAAGCGTAGGTTTGTGATGGGCAAACATATCGGGTCAGGTTTACTTAAAAAACGGCTTGAAGAGATGGGATTACGTGTAGATGATGAAAAACTCAACCAGATATTTACAAGAGTAAAAGCTCTTGGAGATAAAGGCAAATGCGTTACAGATGTAGATTTACAGGCAATTGCAGAAGATGTACTCGGGATAGTAGCCGAAAAAGTGGTCGAGCTTGAGGAGCTTACCATAGTTTCCGGAAATAAAATTACCCCAACAGCATCAGTAAGACTTAATATCAATGACAAGGAAGTCCTTGAAGCTGGGATCGGTATAGGTCCAGTAGACGCGGCTATAGTTGCTGTTAAAAAGAGTATAGCTGATTTTGCAGATATAGAGCTTGAACAGTACCACGTAGATGCTATAACCGGAGGTACCGACGCACTGATTGACGTTATTGTCAAGCTCAAACATGAGGATCAAATTGTCACTGCAAGAAGTACACAACCTGATATCATAAACGCAAGTGTAGAAGCTTATTTAAGTGGAATTAATAAAATATTAGGCGATAAAAAAGATATTAAAAAAATAAAAGAAGGAGATTTATAAAAATAGAAAATTTAACACATCTGTAAAAATAAATTTCCGCCCATCAAATATTCTTTTTTAACTAAATTCTTTTTTTGCTCTCAGGGACATTAATTTGAAGTTCTATTTACCTTATGATATTTTACATAACCATAGAACCACCTTACTGACCATATAATGTGAAATGCAGACCACCATATGATTCCAATGAAATAAACTATTATCCCTAAAAAGATATTGATCAACGCCACCATTAAAAAAACAATAGGATTTCTATAAAAAAATGATGTAACTCCCATAAACTGTTGTATAGTTGATGAAAAGAAAATAGTGGGATTGACACCTATCAAAATCCATAATAATAAACCAAAAATCCCAAGAATAATTCTAAATACTGCTCTAGCTGGAGATAATTTTTTTTCAAGCTCTACTGATAATTTTTCATTATCTACATCTTTTTTATCTCTTTTCAATAAATTACCCCCTGTAACGATTTAATGTAACCAAATATAATAAAATTTTCTTTAATTAAAACAATGTCAAAATTAAAATAGAATTTTTACTTAATTAAAAACACATCCTATCTATGCTTTGTTGCTATTTTTTTATTTAGAAGCTAAAAGTCAAATAAATTTTTAACCGACTTTTTAATTTAGCAACACCCATTGTCCTCAGATCAAAATATTAGAAAATTAAATAATAGTTTTTATATATTAAATATTATGGACACAGAAAATAAAACACATGTTAAAATTGAAGAATCATTTTTAGAGATTATCAATGGTTTTAAAGAATCATACAGCGGCATTTTTATAAAAGGAGTAACAGATCCCAAGGTTATAAAGGAAGGAGACTTAAAAAAAATTGGAACTTCATTAACAAAAATATCTGAATTTTTAGATAACAGACTTCAAGATCTAGAATTTGAAGCCAGTGACGAAAAAGTTAATGCAATAAATTCACGTTTAAAAAATGCCGTGAAAGTAGTCAATGAAATGGGAAATGAAATAAAAACCTTAAAAAACCATGAACCAAGAGATTATCACTGGTATGTAGTTGGAACACTTGCAGTGGTTTTAATAGGGCTATTTGATTATATTGAGATTTATATGGAACACCAACCCTAATTCAAATGAGCATCAACAAAAAATTTAAAAGACCCGCTGTCTTAATTAATAGTTGACTGTCAAACAGCCCATATTTTTACAATACAAAATAATAAAATGGATTAATAGAATAAATAGCACGTATTAAAGCTATAACAAGTTTAAAATTATCTTTGAGGAATACACTATGGAGTACAATATCCAGATAGCCGGTTTCAAGTCAAACATCAACGATTTCAAAAAATTAATGGGTAATATAAATAAAATAAGCAAAAAATGTACTGTTCAGCTTTTAAATGCCGATGGAGTTGCCGGCCGCGAACATATTCTCCATGCTACAGTTCATGCAATTAAAGCATTTGAACGGGATGAAAATATTGCAAAAGACCTGGGACTTGAGATATGCGTGCGTGCGTCTGCTCAAAGACAAATATCCAAAGCACTTTCAATTTTAGGGATAAAAGAAGGTGAAATGAATATCTGTGCAGTTGCTGTAGGCTGTAAAGGAGATATTATGGATGAATTAGAAATTTTATTAGATAAAAGAGATGACAGTGTCTTAAATCCTGATGAAATTCTTTTAAAAGATATTTATAAAATTTCAGAGGAAGAAATAAAAATTGCAAGTGACATATCAGATGTAATGATGGAGAAAACCACATTGCTGATACTTGAAACTTAATTTAATTTTTTAGATTCAAGTAACATAACTTCTTAAAATCTGGTATTTATAGAACTATTAACTTTATTTAATTAAAACTAATTCTAATCAATTATTCCTTTAATAATTTGGGCAATTTCATTTAAATTATTATTTTCCAGAGACGGCATATCAAGATTCTTGATCTCAATACATACAGCATCCATAATCACCCGTTCATATCTAGGGCAGACGGTTATTATACCCCTTCCATCAGCTTTTAATTTTTGTCTGAGTAAATATCCTGTTTTTTTGGGATCATCTGTCTTTAAAGCAACACTTATTCCCCTTTTATCAGAGTGAACTGCAGATTTAAATTCTTTTTTAAGTATGTTACACGCTTCAATTGTCTTTGATAAGATCTGCGGGGCGTTTCTAATTTCCTCAGATATTCCAGCACAAGTAACAGGGTTTGCTTTCAATGTTTTCAAAAGGAGCTTTGATTTTTTAAAAATTTCGTTATTGTTTGTTGAGATAAATCCGCCACTTCCAACGTTTACTATTTTAGGAGATCCTGTTGAAGCCACGATTACATGTGCATGTTTACCGTTTCCCAGTTTTTTTTCTCTATCTCCAATTCCACCGGAAGCATCTTCAACCAGAATTACACCTTTATCATCACATACTTTAAATAATTCTTTTACAGGCTGTTCTGCAATATAACCTGCAAAACTTGTTATAAAAAGAGCTTCAGGTTTGTGTTCATTAATGGTTTCTTCAAGAGTTTCAGGGCTGATAATTCCAAGGTATGTAGGCACTTCTACAACTTCAATACCTCTAAACTCGGCCATGTTTCTAAATCCAGTCCATCCTCCCTGATCTGGAATCAATATTTTATCTTTAAATGAATTCATAGCCACCAGAATTGCAGAGTTCCCGCTGTTTACAGTTTTTACATGTTCATGCCCTGTAATTTCACTTATTCTATCTTGTGCAAGCCTAACTTCGTCAAATCCCCTGTTTGATGCATAGTCAATATTTACTGCGGCTTCGCACATTGCATTTCTGGTTTCTTTTGAAGGTTTTTTAAAGTGTAGTTCCAATTGCATCATCTCAAAAATTTATAAACACGTTTTAATTTATAAAATAGTTAAATAAATAATTTATCGGCTTTTAATAAATAAATACTATCCATTTTCAAGCATAAAAATAGTTAAAAATAGATAAACTCTTATGAAATTATTAATTTTGCAAACTAAATTAAAAATTATTTAAAAAAGTTATCCAGCGTCATCTGCCGGGACCTCATCAAGTCCTGAAGAAGTGTACTTGTTTCTTTGAATTTGTCCATTGGAAGCTTTAATTTAGTTTCAATATAAGCAAGAGCTGTTTTCATGTCTTCAAATTCCCTTGGGATTTCACCCATTGCGCTCCTTACATTTTCCCTGACGTTGAAAACTCCAAGAGGGACATATCCATTATAAGCTTCCCTAAGTACTATTGCACCAGCTTGCTTCTTCTCACTTGCAAGAGCTTCAAGGACAGCCATTTTGCAAGTATAATAACATCCACCTACACATGAATATTCTTTTTTACCGCCGTTTAATTCATGGTCTGCAAATATCAGCTCTTCACGGCCCATAACATGCATGAACGCTTCGATCCATTCATACTGCCATTCCATTGGGAGTAAGAGAACTGCATAATAATTATTTAGGCTGCTGAATTCATATACCCTGTAAGTATCAATTATATCATAATGACGGACTTCCCTGAGCAGATTATCTGCTATAATTGTGTCACAGGCTGTAATTGACCACCGTGTAGGGACTAACTTCCTGTTTTTTTCAATTCCCATTGTCCCCACAGAAAATGCTTTCTGGATACTTGAAAAGGGAACTCCTTTGCTGTGGAGGTCAACTGTAGCTGAAGCTGCCTTAAAATCAGTATCGTAGTACACCTTTTCCAGCTGGCGGTCCCATTTAACTGCATCTATGTCAAATTTTTCAATTAAAGCACTTGGGCCGTGGGGGGCTGTTTCATCGCTGAACGAGAGGCCTTTTGGCCGGCTTCCAAATTGGGCTTCGCTTTCAATTGAAGTCGATGCGAGAGATATTTCCTGTAATTTTTCAACAAACGAATTATTAAAGTCCTGTATCCCTACAGTTTGTTTACCACGTACTAAATTCAATCTGTAGCCTATTATCTCTTCCTGCGTGGTTTGACTCGGGATCCATGATTCCGGCCTATCCATAATGGATATGTCACCCTGCATTGGAGCAATCATTGGACCTGCATATACCTTAGGATAGTTCCAACTGCCAATGAATACTGAAGGTGGTGTAGTTCCGTCAAGTTCCTTTCCTACATCAACGGATTTCATATTGATGTTCGCTGTGAGCCTTTTGAGGTAGGCTTCCTTGCCCTTTATCATGATCTTATATATCAACCTACCTTAATAAAAAAGTAATGAGAGCAGATGAAAAGTATCTTTAAAATTATTTGATAGCATTTTTACAGAATAATTATGTCCAATATAATGAAATTGATAAGTTACTGTGTAATAAAATAATTTTTCATTATTTTTCAACATTTTTAAAAAAAATTAAATACTGCATAATTGATTTTTTTAGCCATAATTCGTTATATCATAAATAAAGTAAAAAATAGGTCATTTAAAGCGAATTTAGCTATTCATTTATCTGACAGTAATTGTTCCTTAACCAGTTTTAGGAGACCAAACGAATTGATATAGAAATTTATCACAAGTTAATTAATTTAATAGTCCCATGTTATCTTTAAAAGTATAGTAAGAGCTATAAACTGGATAATGCCGCCGATAATATCCTTTGTTAAATCATGACTATTATTCAACATATTACCTGTCATAATTAGATATGTAATATCAAAAATATTTCTAAGTAAAAGAATTGCAGCGAATAAAATAATTCCTGTTGTAAATCCAATCTTTATTTGCCGGTAACTCCCAATGTAAATATAAAGTAACCCCAATAAAACGCCAATATTTGCAATGCTAATAATAATGACTGCAATTTCAATTCCTGTAAACCCAAATAGCTCTATTGTCATTTAAACACCAATATATCACTTATTGATAGTTACTTGTTCCCAAAAATAGTTTCGATATCAACATAATTTTCCATATTGTCTAAAATACATTTTACTGTAATTTTCTTCAGCGAAACTATTTTTCCGTCTTTTAAAATCTTTAATATGAAATTTAATATCGCTACAATTAACATTTAATTTTTTTCTGTTAATATATGCATTTTAATGCAGTTTATTTGTTTTTAAAAATTTAAATAGGAAAGTGCCCACCCACCCTGTAATTATAGAATAAAAAAAGTTTACTTGCATCATTTTTGTCTATAATTACCCAAAATTTCATATATCTAGTTGGTTTGTGTGTTCTTATTCAAGTTTTTCCCGCCCTATTGTTTATCCTGGAAGCATAAATGGAGGATAAACATTTATTCACTTAAATCCTTCGACTAAAAGGAGAGTTGTTGGGGCTTGTTCCCATATAGGATGAATATTAAGTGAATTAAAATGGAGGTCCCACCGTCCTCCAATTAAGATCTGTTTTTTTAGTTTTTTTAAATGTCACCCCTGACATGTTTTTGGAAAGTTTCCCACCACAAAATTATACTGAAACAGAGATGAAACTCCCACCAACTTTCATATATTAAACACGTGCTTTTTCTTCTACGATTTTACCATCTCTTACAGTTATGATCCTTTCCGCCATATTTGCAACGTAAGGCTCGTGTGTTACCATCACAAGAGTCACATTCTCTTTTTTATGAAGATCTTTAAGAATATCTAATATTATATCTCCAGTCTTAGAATCTAAAGATCCTGTTGGTTCATCTGCTAGAATAATAGATGGACGATTTACAAGGGCTCTTGCAATAGCAACTCGTTGTCTCTGCCCTCCAGAGAGTTTAGTTGGTTTCTGGTTTACTTTTTCTCCAAGTTCCACTGATTTTAAAAGTTCTATTGCACGCTCCTCCATTTCCTTACTCGACATATTTGTTCCAAGCATTGGAATTTGAACATTTTCAAGCACTGTAAGGTTAGGTATCAGGTTGTGCAACTGGAACACAAATCCGATTTCATGTGATCTAAAAGTACTTAAGTCCTTGGTTCTTGTTAAGTCAACACCTGCAACTTTAACAGTGCCTTCATCTGCTATATCTAACGCTCCCAACATGTTTAGGAGTGTAGATTTTCCAGAACCTGAGGGCCCTATTATGGAAACAAATTCTCCTTTTTTGATTTCAAGATCGACACCGTTTAATGCGATTATTTGTCCATTTTCGTAGCTCTTTTTGAGCCCGTGTATTTCGATAATGTTCCCGTTATTCATAGCGCAACGCCTCCGTTGGTGCTAATCTGCTCGCTCTGTAAGCTGGATAAAGTCCTCCAAGTACACCTACAATTAGAGCAACTCCAAATGCTCTTACAAGCAAATCAAGTGTAAATACCGGTGTTAATGAGGCAATATTAAATATCATTAATCCTCCGTAAACTAGTACAGTACCTACGACAGTACCTACTACTGCAGCTGCTAGGGTAAGTACAATTGATTCCCCTACTATCATTCCAAGTATTCTTCTACTTGGCCAGCCTACAGCTTTTAGAACCCCAATTTCACGAGTTCTTTCATATACTGACATTATCATGGTATTTATAACTCCAATTCCCCCAATTAATATTGCTAAGAGCGAAATTGCCCATGTTGCATTATTAATCACGCTTAAAATGCTATTTATCATGTTAGCCTGATCTAAAGCTGTTGTTGTAGCTAGACTTGGATACTTGTTTGTGATTGCCTGGCTTACTTGGGTGACATTAGCATTATCATCGACTTTAACTTCGATATTGCTGATTTTGTTAGTGTTGGAGGTTAGATTTTGAAGTTTACTTAAGGACATGTATGCTCCACCGTCTGTCATGAAGCTTCCCGTTTCATAAATTCCAACAATTTTGAAAGTCTGATTGTAAAGTGTGATATTATCCCCAATGGTTTTGTTTTGGTTTTGAGCTGCAGTTTTACCTATTATAATCTCGTTTGCACTGTTATTGAAGGTAGTTCCATTAAGACCACTTCCACTTATACCTACAAGACTTAATTTGCTGCTGTCAATACCAGTCACAGAAAAGCCACCTTGACCGCCGCCCCGACCAAATCCTGAACCTGAAGAACTTGAAGAACTTGAACTACTATTTAAGCTGATTTCCTCACTTAAAACTCCAGTAGCATCTTTAACACCACTTATACTCTTAACATTAGCTACTTGCGTCATATTAAGATCAGCTGAGGATTGAAAATTGTTTGAACCGTTTGCCATTACAGTAATTTCAGCTTCCCCTGCTTTAAGGGTCGTTTGCGTGGAAGATTGAAGAGCACTGGTAACAAGACCCAATGCCACAATAGTTGCAATTCCAATTGCAATACCTATAATCGCAAGGGAAGCTCTTGTTCTATTTCTAAATGGATTTTTTAAAATTAATCCAAGATAATTCATTTTTAACTTCTCCTTTTGTTTAAAATAATTTAATCCTGCAATTCACGTCCTATTTATAAAAAAAGAGCATATAAGTAATTATTTCAAAATTCGTGTAAAATTTATATAAAATCCGTGGTAAATTGCACCCAAATTACATACAAATTATAAAAAAATAACGTTCATATCCAAGATCATGTGCAAAAATATTTATTGTATGCTAAATTGTACTGTTAATTAATTTAAGTTAAATTTATTTAAAAAATCCAATTTATTTAATCAACAATTTCCATAAAATATTAGCAGTACCACTTAGTACAACATTCCAGACATGAGCGAAAAAAATTAACATACATAACTTCGAGAATTGACAATATGCAATAAAGTATAAAAAAAGTCTAATCAGTTAATTTTCTAAAAAAGAGTATAAATCACTATCTTAAAAATTTATCAGTACTAAATTGTTCCTTTTTAAGTAATAATCCCAAGTTATTTTTGATCACCGTCGAAAATCTTCGATTTTCTGGATGATAAAAATTGAAAATTTTTGATCACCGTCGAAAATCTTCGATTTTCTGGATGATAAAAATTGAAAATTTTTGATCACCGTCGAAAATCTTCAATTTTCTGGGCAGTTAAAGATTGGAAATCTTTAACAGTATGAGCAGTGCTATAATTTGTACAATATTGCCTAAAATGTAAGGAAAGTTTATTGGCATCTGATTACTAAATAATATAAACCCCATCCCCATAATACTTTTAAATAAAAGCATCAAAGCAAATAATATGAGTCCCACTGTAAATCCAAATTTTATTTTCCTGTAACTTTTAATATAAATATATAAAAGCCCGGATAATAACCCTATATTCACAATTTCTGAAATTATGGCCAAAATTTTAATTCCAGAATATCCTAATATTTCTAATACCATTTTAATCACATTTAATCATCTTTTAATCCTTTAACCTGTTTCCATATTACTTCAAAATCATCATAATTTTTTTCCATCTCTTCTGAGAGAAAATATATCTTACCATATCTTTCTCCAGTTGGTTTAACTATTTTAGCATCTTCTAAAATCTTAAGATGGTGTCTTATAGTGCTGTAACTCAAACTTAACTCTTCAGCAAGTTGATATGCGTTACAAGGCGTTTCATTTATTTTTTTTATGATTTTGGCACGATTTAATCCACCGCGCGTACCAAGAATTGCCCAATACACTATTCTATTCATATAAATCACGATTAAGATTTAAAACATCCACCACGTTCTCTTGTTAAATGATTATAGTTAATTAATATTAAAATTTATACACTAATTAGTGGTAAATTACACCCAAATTCATTTTCCAAAATTAAAATACTACTAATAGTAATTATCATAATTTGGGGAATTTAGACTTCAAAGCCTATTTTTTTAGCACAGCAAATAGTTTGATAATTCAATAATATTGAAACTAATTCAACACATATGCAACAAAAATGAAATTATAATTAAATCAAAAATTAGTACTGATTACCAGTAATCTACCAACATAGACACATATTAAAACATGCCAAAATAGAAACACATGAGGACCATATGTCTTTAATTAAGGATCATAATGCATGAAATGATAAATTGAAAGGTCAAATATGACTCAATGTTTTAAATACGACAGCAGATATATAGTATTATATATTGCCCCACCTTAATAAAAAAAGTAATGAAAGCAAGCGAAAAGTATCTTTAAAATTAATTGATAGCATTTTTACCAGTAATTATGATTCATAAACGAAATTAAAAATACAGTTCAACAATTTCAATTTTGGAATTATTTATTAAATAGAACCCATATAATCCTGAAATTCTGTCCAGAGGTTAGCGTGATCATTTTTAGCATGTTCAGCAAGTTTTTTGAAACTTAAAATGAAATTTTGGCCTTTATCAGTTATGGTATAATACTTCACCTTTCTTTTTCCTTGATGTTCCCATGATCCTTCTATTAATCCATTATCTTCCAACTCATGCAGCTGGATAAATTTTACTGGTACTCGGCATTTTATTTTCATAAGGATTAGAATTATGGAGTTCTGTCATTATTTCATACCCATGCATCCTCTTTTTGTTAATAAGCCATTAAATCATAATATTGCTGAAATTTCTCATTAAACTTTTAATAATCTTTTTTTCATAATTAGAGAAACTTTCAAAGATTTTTACCTCTTCTTCCATATAATTAACTCCTTTACTTCCCTTATGAAATATCAAAATTTGATATATCATTTTTTGATACTAATGGTTTGATATAGCGATTTTATATAATTTTTTAAATATTCACGTAGAGTGATAGTGCGGCAACTGAAAAGTATTTTTTAAATTAAATTCAAATTAATTATATTAAATTTTAAAATCTAATAGGTACATGTTTTACTTAGAAAGGGGTTATCATGAGCAATAAACAAGCTGAAAAAGTATTGGACACAATCAACAAAAATATTTCTTTAAATCAGGGCAATATATTTCATCTAAGAAGAGATTTTGAACAGCTGTATCTTAAATTCAGTTCTAAACATGAGCTTAATGTGAAAATTCAAAACGTCAGCGATATACCCGGATTTAAAATCTGTGCCGAAAATGCTCAAAATGATAGGGTAATACTGTTTTTCCATGGAGGTAGTTTTACAACAGGATCTACAAAGGATCATCTTGACTTGTGCGGGAAACTATCTCGTGCATCAGGTTTTTGTGTTTTTAGCATTGATTACAGGCTTGCACCAGAACATAAATTTCCTGATGCGGTAGAAGACTGCTTAATGTCATATTTATGGCTCTTAAAGAATGGAATAGAAGCCTCCCAAATTATTATTGCAGGGATATCTGCTGGTGGAACTTTAGCATTATCTACGCTTTTATCTCTACGAGATAGTGGAGTTGAGCTTCCAAGAGCTGCAGTGTGCATGTCACCCTTAGTTGATATGCTATTTGAAGGTCACTCCATGGTAACAAATAAAGGAAAAGACTGGATTACACAAGAAAGGCTTGAAAAATCAAGAAAAATCTATTTAAAAGGTAACAGCCTAACTCAACCTTTAGCTTCACCCATTTATGCAGATTTACATGGATTACCTCCATTAATGATTCAGGTTGGCAGCCATGAACTGCTATTGGATGATATTATAAAATTTTATGAAAAAGCAGTTGATTCTAATGTTGAAGTGACTTTTGAACTCTGGAAAGACATGTTTCACAGTTTTCAGATTTTTTCATCATATATTGAAGAAGGGCAAAATGCCACTCAAAATGCCGGAGAATATATAAAACATATGTTATCACTGTAATTTCCATATTAATATTTGAATTTATAAAAATGAACTAATGTGCATTATAACTATAAAAACAACAGAGGACTATTTATGAAAACTATTCTTTGTTATGGTGATTCACTTACATGGGGCTATGATCCTGCAACTGGCAAGCGTATTACAAGAGATAAACGATGGCCAGGAGTTTTAAGGAACGATTTATGCAGTAATTATTTTGTAATTGAAGAAGGACTGAATGGTAGAACAACATTATGGGACGACCCACTGCATGGGGGCTATAAGAATGGAATGAAGTATCTTATACCATGTCTTGCATCCCATAGACCAGTTGATCTTGTAATATTATTTTTAGGCACCAATGACCTTAAAACACGCTTTTCTCTTTCTGCTACAGAAATTGCCCGCAGCATCCGTGTTCTGGTAGATCTAATTCTCAAAAGTGAAGCAGGCCCCCATGAAAATGCACCCGAACTATTATTAGTTGCTCCGCCTATAATTACAGAACTATCCAATTTTGCTGAGGAATTTGAAAGTGGAAAAGCTAAATCACGTCTATTGGGCCAATACTATAAGCAAGTAGCTGAAGAGTATAATATTCATTTTTTAGACGCTTCAGAAGTGGTTAGAGCAAGTGATCTGGATGGAATTCATTTAGATGATGATGAACATATTAAACTTGGCCATGTAATAGCAGATATTGTTGGAAAAATCATGGAATAATTATGCTAAATCAGATTGTATATCCCATATATTAAGAGATACAAAAAAATAGTAAGATTTAACTAGTTTAAGTTCCATCAATAAATTTCTATAGGTTAAAATCAATAAATATATGCAGATTAATTTTTAAATTGATGAATTTTATAAAACATGAGGGATGAAAAACTTGAGAATAAGACCCGGATTTCCAAAATTATCTACAGAAAGATTAATTTTACGAAAAATGACCAGTAAAGATGCAGAAACATTATTCAAATTCTGGTCAGATGATGAAGTTACAAAATACATGAATATGAACTCTTTTGTAAATATTGAACAGGCCACCTATATGATTAACTTTTTAAACAACCTATTTAAAAACAAGGAAGGTATTAGGTGGGCACTAATCCGGAAAGAAGATAATACCCTTATTGGGACATGTGGTTTTAACACATGGGTTAAAAGAAGCTCTAGAGGAGAAATTGGATACGAATTAGGCCACGAATACTGGGGAAAAGGATACGCCACAGAGGCCTTGAAAGAAGTAATTAGATTTGGATTTAAAGAAACGCTTTTAAACCGTATTGAAGCATATGTTGTCCCAGAAGCATCACGATCCGTTAATGTACTTGAAAAACTTGGTTTCAGGAAAGAAGGAACTCTTAGAGAATATGGATACTGGAACAACAGGTACTGGAGCGAACATATTTACGCATTACTCCGGAAAGAATGGAAGCAGTTAAAATAATTAATAAGTTAAACTTTTTACTTTAAATGTCTCATCAAATTCTGCAGTTTGAAATTCTCAAATTTTACTACATGCAAACATAACTCTATGAAACGGCGCGTATTCCATATGCTGTAAGCAGGTGCAAATCTAAAATAAATTTTATAGATACCACAAAATGAAATAATAATGATTACAATGGTAACTGAAGATAAAAGGAAACAGGCCCAAAGAAAAAGAGGTCAGATTTCATCGGAAGAGCTTGGAGCATATGTTGAATTTGAGGCCGAACATTTAATTGAAATGTTAAATAGCGACAATCCCCCAGAAAGAACAATTGCTGCAACCATACTAGGAAATAGAAGAGATGAAAAAGGAATATTGTCATTATGTGACTCTTTAAAGAAAGAGAAAGCACTTTATTCGCGAATTGCCATGTCTGAAGCATTGGGCAAAATGGGAGAAACAGCAGTTCCCCCATTAATCAAATTACTGGGCCAGATTGGAAATAATCAGGAAAAAGAACTACCAGAGAAATATTTTAACAAGAAAAGTTTTCCACTGGCACGCGATATGGCTGCAAGGACAATTGTCAAAATTGGAAAACCAGCTACACCATATCTAATTGAAGTAGTGGAAAAACAGAATGATTATATTTTACAACAGGCAGTTGATGCTTTGGGTGGGATAGCAGCTAAGACCTGCGACAGAAGCGCACTGCCTGTACTGCTTAATGGCCTTGATTCAAATAATGAAATTACTTTGTGGAAAATAATCAGGTCCTTAAGTGGATTTAAACATAGTTCTGAAGCACTGCCACCACTGCTAAATATTTTAGAAAGTGATTATAACGCTGCAATTATCTGGGAATCTGCAAGAACTTTAGGCCAGATAAGTATCAACAGGCAGGATGTTATGGATGCACTTTGTAAATTAGAAACGAATGATCACCCTGAAATTAAAAAAGCAGCAAAAAATGCATTGATTAATCTTAAAAATCTTTAAAATATCCAGAAATTTATAACACGCGAGGAATAAACATGTCAGCATATAAAATTGGAAAAACAAGTGAAGAGGATTATATTAAAGTTTTTGATGGAATAGAACGAAAAACACTGGTTTATGGAGATAATACGCTTTTAGCTGAATTTAAATTAGAAAAAGGAAAAATATTACCTGCACACAGCCACCCTGAAGAACAGACTGGTTATCTTGTATCAGGCCGCATAATACTCATCATCAATGGTGAAAAACATGAAATGAAACCAGGTGACAGCTGGGCCATTCCCGGGGAAGCAGAACATGGTGCAGAAACAGTTGAAGATTCAGTTGCGGTTGAAATATTTTCGCCGGTTAGAGAAGATTATATCCGGGAATAAAATTAATTTTTGACCATAAAAAATTAGAAGGCAGTATTTTTATTTCTTTTTTCCAACATAATAAAATCCATTTGATTTATGGCCGTTCATAGTATCAAAGACTGTTTTTTCAAATACTATTTTATTAAAATCATTTGTCAATTCTAAAATATGTTTTTCAGTGTGGTGCCTTAAAACTGCACCTTCTGGAAGTTCAAAAATACCATAAATCCCATATTTATCTTCATATTTTTGGTATCTCCCCAGATTTCTTTTATCATCGTTTATTAAAAAATCAGTTAGATACAAAATTCCTCCCTCTTTAAGCACCCTTAAGATTTCTGAAATCAGTTTTTCCTGTTCTTCGTCTTTAACATTGGATGTTAACACAGAAATAAGAAGCACAGCATCAAATTTGTTATCCGGAAACGATATACTGTCTCCATCAGTTTTAATGAGATTTAAATAGGGATGTTCTTTTAAACCTCGTTCTACCATTCCCTGAGAGTAATCAATACCTACCAAGTTCTTAAAGCCGTGATTGTAAAGTTCATCCAGCGTCCTTCCATAACCGCAGCCCACATCTAATATGCTTCTTTCCTTTGGTACAAATTTTTCAAACTCTTCAATTTTAAAAGGGGTTGGAAATTTCTTTTCTTCGGCCGCTTTATCCCAGTATTCTTGATTGTGAGTATCTTCCATATATTTTCCCCATCTAAGATTATATCTTAATACAATTCTTTTAACTGTCCATTTCTTTTAAGTGGTTCACCATGGGCAGGACATATCCACTCAAAATCATAATTATCAATTTTAGCCAATGACTCTTTTAAAACAGAGTCGTTCCAGTTCATAAATGATTTCATGGGAGCTATTTTTCCCTTTGATGTCCGGAATAAGTCTCCAGCAAATAAAACGCCGTTGTAAATGATGCATACGTGCCCAGGAGTATGTCCCGGAGCTGTTATAACTCCAATATTTCCTATTTTTCCATCTTCAGGGTAAGGATTTATATTTTCCGGCTTTTTAACCCTCATAATATATGAAACCAATTTTTTGATCCCATGACGGCTTTTTTCTCCATAAATATAAGGGATATCCTCTTTTGAAGCCCATATTTTGGCTCCAGTTGCCTGCTGCAGGAAAGCAAGGCTCCCAATATGGTCTACATCGTGATGTGTTATTACGATATGTTTAACATCATGAGGTTCTATGCCCACAGACTTCAAATCATTTAAAATCCCTTTTCCCTGTCCGGGACGTCCTGTATCTATTAAAATAATTTCTTCACCAGAAATTAAATAAGCATAATTTCCTTTTGTTGAATCCAATGCATAAACATTATCAGTCACTTCCAAAAAACCCACTCCTTATCTTATCATTATATCTTTTATCTTTACTTCGGGGTTATGATAGCGCCTTTTAGGATCTTCATTTTTAATATGAATTGCTCCTTTAGGGCACCACTGAACACATGCCTGACAGAACTCACAGTTTTGATTCCAGTGTGGTTTGCCATTTACTGTTTCAATATTATTGCTTGGGCAAATTCGCTGGCAGTTTAAGCACATGCTGCATTTTTCATCAGCCCAAAATTTACCCATGGTGTTTATCCTGCTCATTCCCATTCCATAAACGAAGTTACCAAATTTATTAAGCAGTATTGAACTTGTTTCAGGTTCGTGTTCATCTTTATTAGTTATAACTTCTACCATCTCTGAAAGCCTCTCCTTTCCAGACTTAGTTATCTTGCTGTTCCTTTCAATTAACATGGCAATTTTAATAAAAATGTTATCTTCCTGAATCGTATTAGCAGTTTCCCTAACTGCAAAACCTGCATGTAACTCTGTACCTTTCTTTTGAAGCATCTTTTGCAGCTGAACCAGTGTTTCACCCGGCTGACCTGCACATGTGGTTACAGCAAAAACATATTGATCACTGCTTATTTTAAGTTTCTGAACAAAATCAGCGACCATATTAGGCATTCCCCACATATAAACTGGGAAAACAATTCCAATAACAGAATCATCAGTTTCAATATGTCCATCTACAACTGCAGGAATTGAAACAAGTTCTGCATCCCCAAGTTCCTTACTAATATCTCTTGCCACGGATAATGAGTTGCCAGTTCCAGTGAAATAAAATATTTTAGTTTTCATTGTTTAGCTCCTTTAAATTCCATTTAATTATAATCTTAACTTTTTAATTCTCCAATACATTCTTCAGCCCATTTTATAGCAGTTTCTAAATTCATTATGCCTCTTTTAATGGTAAAATTCCAGAAGATCTCTTCTTTTTCAGGGATATCTACTGTAAACTCATGGCGGTATCTACCAAAATTCTTTTCTATCTCTTTCAATGATTTTAGATACTCTTTCTTTTGCAAAATAAATTGATTAAATTCTGTTATTAACTGTTCTTTTTCTAATTTTGACCCGAAGAAAATTTTAAGCATGAATTCATCCCTTTTTGGGGACGAAAAAGTTCCTGAGAAATCCTTTAGCCACTCTTGAAATGCATTTTTACCCTCTTCAGTTATATTATATATTTTCTTATCAGGACGATCTTCCTGCTTTTTAATAGTTGATTGTACATATCCTTTTTTTTCTAAAGCCGATAATTCCCTGTAAATTTGACTCAAACTGGCTGCCCATACATGAGATATTGATTTATCAAATATTTTCTTTAAACCGTAACCAGTTAAAGGCCTGTAAGTTAAAAGACCTAAAATTGCATGTGATAATGACATTATAATTCCTCCAAATTTTTGTTAACAAAAATTTGGGGTTCCAAAAATTCAGAATGAATTTTTGAGAACCTCCAAAATCTCTGATTTTGGGGTTTCGGAAAAACGGAGTTTTTCCTTCAACATCCAAAAAATTTAATAGTTCATATATAACTTATTATATATAACTTGTATCATAATATAGAACATGTTATATATAAACTTTTCATGGAAATAAGAAAAAATAAGTGGCATTAAAAATGAGTATAAACCTTTAAAACCTTATTTAAAATCTTAATGAAATATTTAAATTAAAAAAAGACATTTAAAAAGAAAATAAAAAAATTACACAGATTAGATATCATAAGATTCAATTTTTTTAAGTAAATCCTGAGTCCTCATGACAAGATACTTTTCATCAGACATATACCTATTGAATTCCAGAATTTTCTCAGATTCAGCACTTATTTCTATTTTATTACTTAAAATATCATTAATTATAACTATAACAAATTTTTTAGTTTCTAAAAGAGTATCTTCAGGTGCATGCTCATGAAATTTGCTCTTTTCTATTATGTCAAATAACTCTTCAGCATACCTGAGTTTTAAAAAAGAATCTGCTTTGCCGTAATTGTCTGAAATAAAATACAGCACTTTTTTTAATAAATCATATTCACCAAAATAGTTTATAATTAATATCAACCCATTAAGCGAACTACTATGTTTAACATCAAGTTCTGAGCATAATTTATCTATTAATTCATTTCTCCAGATTAATTCCTGGTCTTTAGATATATTATACGTTTTATATTCGTCTAAATCACCGTCTTTCCACATGAAAAATTCATTACCATAATAACTGAAAAACAATTCTTTAGCCCTGTCTTCACTCACAAAGAACCAGCTCCAAAATATTACTTAAAGAGTTATAGTCAATTATAAGATATTGACATTATAAAAAGATGACCATATTTATCCAGTTAACTGTAAAATATTATTTTAAATTTTATTTACTCATAAATTAGAAAATGAGGGAAAATATGAAAAGAGCACTACTTGTAATTGATGTACAGAATGAATATTTCACAGGAAAATTACCAGTTACATATCCCAAAAACAGCTTTGAAAATATTATTAAAGTTATAGATTTTGCAAATGAAAATAATATTCCAGTACTTCTTATTCAACACACCAATCCTGGAAAAGATGCAGTTACCTTTAAAAAAGGTACTGCTGAACACAAAATCCACGCAGAAGTCTTAAAAAGAGGATATGACAAAATCATAGAGAAAAATTTGCCAGGAAGTTTTACAGGGACAGAATTAGGGCTCTGGCTTAAAGAAAATGACATAGATACTATTGTAATCAGCGGATATATGACTCAAATGTGCTGCGATACCACTGCAAGACAAGCTATGCATATGGGTTTTAATGTTGAATTTTTAAGTGATGCTACAGGAACACTTGATATATCAAATTCTGCTGGAGAAATCAGCGCTGAAGAACTGCATAACGCCATATTAATTACACAGGCCATGAGGTTCAGTAAAGTCATGTCTACAGATGAATGGATAAAAACAGCTGTAAACTATAAATAAGATGAATTTTAAATGAGTATTCTTCTTAAATATGCTGAATAAATAAAAAGATCACTAAGGAGTTAAAAATATGGAAATTACAAAAAATGTCCACGCAATAAAAATTCCTTTTCAGGTAAAAACTGAATTAGGAACGCTTGATAGATTCGTTTATTCATACTTGGTAAATGGAGAACAGGTATGCTTAATTGACAGCGGAGTTGTGGCATCTGAAAGAGTGATCTTTGATTATATGGAAAAAATCGGTTTAAAACCCGAAGATATTTCTTTAATGATTTTAACACATTCACATCCAGATCATATTGGATCAGCCCGGTCAATAAAGGCAAAATCAGGATGTAAAATCGCTGCCCATTCCGGTGAAATACCGTGGATTGAAGATGTTGAATTACAGGCAAAAGAACGGCCTGTACCTAATTTCCACTTGCTGGTAGAAGGGTCTGTTGATGTTGATACTATTCTTGAAGATGGAAATGTACTTGATTTAGATAAAAATATCAGCTTGAAAGTTATCCATACTCCTGGCCATTCCAAAGGTTCTATTTCTCTTTTAATAGAAGAAGAGGGAGTTATAATTACAGGAGATGTTATTCCGCTTAGAGGAGACCTGCCAATTTACGAGGATATTGAAACTTCTGTAAATTCCATTAAGAAATTAAAGTCTACCTCTGGAATTGAAACACTATTAGCTTCATGGGATGACCCTCAAGAAGGTGAAAATGTATATCAAATCATTGATGATGCTTTGGATTACCTTCAAACTATTCATGAGTCAGTTATAAAAGTTAACAAAATGAATCCATCTTTAGAGCCTATGGAATTCTGTAAGATGGTTTTAAAAGATTTAGGAATACCTGAAGTAGCTGCAAATCCAATAGTTGCCATGTCTTTTCAGGCTAACCTGAATGTTCGTGAAAATCAGGATTTATTTTCATAAAATCCAATTTAATTTCTTTTTTTAGATTATATTCCTTTTTCAAGCTCTGTAACCATAACAGTCCTGTCCGAGTTATTATAAAATCCATTTTTAATATAAAATTCCTCAGCAGGTATCCCTTTATTGGTTAATAAAACCAAACGCGTGTACTCTTCTTCAATAAGCTGTTTTTTAATATAATCCATCATTCTGGTTCCAATTCCGTTTCCCTGGCTTTCATTTCTCACATAAAACTCATCCATGAAAAATTCTTTTCCCACCCACCATGACCTCTTGTGGCCAAAGCAAACTGCTACCAGACTTAATCCATTATATGCAACATATCCATCAAAAACAGGGTTTTCAATTAATTCTATTAAATAAGTTCTTGCCTGCTCCAAAGATACCCAGTTATCATACCATGGATACGCTGAAAACACTTCTTTAAACAGTTCGGCACAGTTATCCTCATCCTGAACTGTGAATTTTCTCATTAAAAGATTTTCATCTTGATAATCTAATTTCATACCGCTAAATCCATGCAAATAATCAAAATGATTCTTCAAGTGCCTTGAAATTGGAGCGCTTGCAAAATGATCTTTAACTGCTGTTTTTATGGACATAATTATCTCCCCCTAACAGTTTAGTAGCTAAACTGTTTGATAAAAAAAATATTATTTTTTATTCTTTAAAAAGGTATCGATATATTCTTCAATTTTAGGCAAAATCTGGAGAAAAGAGTCAATTTGTTCAGGAGTAAACATTTCTAAATGGTTTATAAACTCCCCTTCCATCTTTTTATGGAAATTATCCTGAATTTTAAATGCATTTTGCCCCTTTTCAGTTAAAGATAAGATAATCTCTTTCCCATAATCCTTATTTCGTTCCTTATTTATGAAACCTTTATCTTGAAGTTTATTTACAACCTGTGAAACAGCGCCTTTTGTAATTTCAAGTCTTTTACTTAATCCAGTAACATTATTTTCATATCCGCTTCCAACAGCCACTATAACATGAAACTCAGAAGGATAAAGTTTTTCCCCATTTCCAACATCTATGGACATCTTTTCCAGTTCGTTGAACTTCTTTGTGATCCTCAAGAATTGAACCATCATTTTAAATATGGTTTCATGAGTGATTTCGTCTGGTTTCATTTAATTAAACCCTGTATTTAAGTTATTTTCAGAATGTGCAATCAACGTAGTATTTAAATAAAAATAAGTGAAAAATAAAAAATAATTTGATAAATCTCTTTTAAAGATTTTATGCAAACTCAATAGTGCTAGGTGGTTTATCACTGACTGAAAGAGCCACATGAGTTACTTCAGAAACTTCAGCAGTAATTCGTGCTGAAATTGTCCTTATCATTTCCCATGGAAGTTCAGGCACATTGGCTGTCATTGCATCCCACGATTCCACCATACGTAAAACTACAAGGTATCCAAAGTCCCTTATATCTCCTTTAACTCCTGTAACTTTAGTATCTGTTAAAACTGCAAAGTACTGCCAGAGCGATTCGTCAAGTCCTTCTTTTTTAACTTCTTCTTCCACGATAGCATTAGCCTTTCTGCAGATTTCTATTTTATCAGGAGTTAATTTTCCAACCACACGGACTGCAAGTCCAGGACCAGGGAATGGCTGTCTATTGACTATTTCATCTGGAAGACCCATTTCACTTCCTACAACTCTCACTTCGTCCTTGTAAAGCTCCCTTATAGGTTCTACCAGTTCTAAAACCAGCCCATGAGGTAAAGCTACATTGTGGTGGGATTTAATTTTCCCCTCACTTTCTATCCAGTCCGGTGCAATTGTACCCTGTACTAAAAATTTAGCACCTTCTTTTTCTGCTTCTCTTTCAAAGACTCTTATAAAAACTTCACCTATAATTTTTCGTTTTTCTTCAGGATCTTCTACTCCTTCAAGTTCCTTTAAAAATTCAGCACT
This sequence comes from Methanobacterium sp., assembly GCF_038562635.1. NCBI lineage: Archaea > Methanobacteriati > Methanobacteriota > Methanobacteria > Methanobacteriales > Methanobacteriaceae > Methanobacterium > Methanobacterium sp. Next base: position 375,757 of record NZ_JBCFBO010000002.1, read on the forward strand.
TGCATCAATGCAGTCAAAATTAAGTCTTGGTTCAAATGTTTCTTTAACGTATTCAGCCTCTCCTTCACGTAAAAGGCCGTGATCAACAAACACTGCCAGGAGGTTATCTCCTATCGCCTCAGAGACTAATACTGATGCAACAGAACTATCTACCCCTCCAGAAAGAGCTATTATTGCTTTTTCGTCTCCTATTTGTTTTTTAATTCCTTCAATTGATTCCTTTATAAAATCAGATGGATCAAGCATTTTTTTCACCTAAAAACTGTTAAAATTTTCATTTATTTAAATAAAGTATTTTATGCTGTTATATTTTATAAGTTATGCAAGTCATTTTTTTTAAATTCGCAAATACAATACTGGACTGAAAATTTTATAATTTCAAGCCAGTTAAGTTAATTCAGGTAACATAAATCATAATATCAGTACTATGTTCCAGAACTCTTTAAAGATTAATATCACCATTAATCCTTATAATTTTTAGTATCTATTCATAAAAATACAAGAAAAATTTCGTTATTATTTTTCAGATTTATACGCGGCAATATCTGCTTTTCCTTTTTTAGCAGCCACAGAATCCGGACTCAATTCCAGTGCGTTATTATAACATTTTAAAGCTTCTTCGAATTTATTAAGGCCTGCAAGAGCATTACCTTTACCAATTAAACTATCGATATACACTTGAGGTATATCCCCTTCAGAATATAATTTCAAAGATTTATCAAAACTTTTTACAGCTTCATTGTACTTTTTAAGGCCCAGAAAACTGTTTCCTCGGACATGCCATGTGACCTGCTTGTTTTGATTTTTATTTTGCACACCTAACCCTTTATCTTCAAGAATTTCAAGGGCTTTATCTGTACATTTAAGAGCTTCTTCAAACTTTTTAAGCTCATTAAGAACCGCACTTTTATTAGCCCAAATCATAGGATTTTCAGGATCCAGTTCTAAAACTTTTTCTAAGCATTCTAGCTCTTCATCATATTTACTAAGGAATCCAAGAGCTAAACTCTTGCTAACTAACGCGTCAAAACTATATGGATTTATTTTCAGGATTTCATCAAATGATTCAACTGCATCCTCGTATCGACCGATCTGGTTTAAAATTAGCCCTTTTCTAAAGTAAATATCCACATAGCGATTTTCAAAGTTTTTAAAGCCTAAATTCAGAGATTTATCATAGTACTCAACTGCTTCTTCATATTTACCTAAGTTTTGATAAACCAGAGCTTTACTATACCATGGAGCTGCTAATTCAGGATCTAGTTCTATAGCCTTATCTAAACATTCAATTCCTTCTTCAATATTGGCCATCCCGATAAGCACGTTGCCCTTAAGATTCCATGCTAAAGCATAATCTGGATCCAATTCTAATGCTTCATCAACAAGTTCTAAACCTTTATTAAAGCTTTCTAAAGATTGATTATGACCCATAATGTTTGTAGCCAGTTTAATTAACGATTCTTTTTTATTATCATTGGATGAACTCATAAACAACACCTGCATATCTCATAATTCAACATATTCAAATTTTATTATGTGAAATTCAAATTATAATGGATAAATAATTTTTATATCCCATTTATACCATATAAACCTATAAAATTTTATCGAAATTTAATTAAACCATATTAATCCGTACAATATCCCAAAACATTGAATTTTCCGATTTATTGAATTTAGAACCCTATTTTTAAAATATAATCAATTGAAATTTTTAATTTATATGAATTTCAATATAGTCCATCTTTATAATTTATATAATTATTTTAGTTTATTGATATTAATAACAACTGGGCCAATATAGTTATAAATAACAACTGCCATAAAAACTAATCAAAGTGTTGAACCTGATTTTAATATAGATAGGGGGATTTTTTGAACCAAAAATATAAAATTTTAACTGTTATACTAATCATTACAATAGGATTATGTGGATACTATGGATATGAACAGTACAACCTCTCAAAAACTCAGGAATACTTACAAACATCCTTAATTCATAAAACCGCTGCTAATAATTATTCAGCCCAGGCAAGCGCTTATGCAAACAAAAATGATTATGCAAATGCTGTTACAATGTTTCAAAAAAGCTCAGATGAAATATCAAAAGCTTTAGAAAACGATAATAGTGCATTATCCTATGCAAATAACCTTTATAAAGATTATATTAATAATGATATTCTTATGTTACAAACTACATCCAAATTACTAGATTTTCAAATATATCTAAACAAAGTGAAAAATAATGATTTAAATCAGGGGCAGGAAAAAGTTAACCCAGTTGATCTGTATCCACAGATAAATCAATTAAAAGAAAATATTTCAGTTTACAAAAATAATGAAAATAAAATCATATCTGCAAACCCTGAAAAATTTAAATTCCTGAATTCCAGTTCCTAGTTAGTACTGCTATTTAGAAAGTTAATAGAATAACTTTTTATTGATTAACATGGAAATATATTAACCTCAATTTTGATAATTCAATCCATCAGATATTATAAATAAAAATTCCGAGTCTGTGTCAATGATGAACAAGTTCAGAGATATCAACCCTCAAACCGCTTTTCTTATTATAGGGCTAATTTATGGATTAGGTTTCCTTATTGCGACTCCGGCTTTTCAGGTCCCTGATGAATACGAACACTTTTACAGGTCATTATATGTAAGCGAAGGGCATATAGTGCCTGAAAAATTAGGTAACCTGTCAGGTGTTTACGTTCCAGAAAGTGTGAAGTTTACATCAGATACAGTTAATCAGGAATGGTATACATTCCTTCAGGACAGAGACAATAAGACAAATTTAGCTCCTCTCCTACATTTGCCATTTAACAGTAAGAATATGGTTTTTGAAGATATTTCAAGAATTGCAGTAATTACTTATTCTCCTGTCCCTTATTTAGTATCTGCATTTGCTATAGATCTCGGTAAATTATTTAATTTAGCTCCTTTAGTACTGATGTACATTGGAAGATTAGCAAACCTGCTGGTATGGATTTTTCTCACATATCTGGCAATCAAAATAACTCCTGTCCACAAATGGGTTTTCTTTATGTTAGCATTGCTCCCAATGACAATTTTTGAGGCAGCGTCACTTTCTGCAGATAGTTTTTTACTGGGAATATCCTTTTTAATCATTGCAATTTTCTTCAAATACGCATTTGATGATAATAAAAAGAGAATAGGCTTTAAAGAGGTTTATATTTTAGGTATACTCCTCCTGCTGGTAGGGCTTGCAAAAAGTAATTATATCCTACTGTTATTTTTGATCTTCCTTATTCCTGCACAAAAATTTGGAAACCGGAAAAACAGGATTTTAGTAACAGGATCTTTATTTTTAGTCGTGGTCGCAGTTGTAGGTATCTGGAATCTTATTGTTAACGGGCTTTATGCCCCAATTATACCTCAAGTATCTATTTCAGGCCAAATCATCTACCTTCTAGGAGATCCTTTCAGGTTCCCATACTTACTAATAAACACATTTATTAGCCGTGGCTTATCCTATCAATTTTTATTTGTAGGTAATTTCTGGCTGGATATCCCATTACCTACATGGTGGTTAGGTTTTTATTTAATTACAATAATTCCTGTAGCTTTACTGGATAAAAGCATGGTAAATATAACAAAAAATCAAAAATTAATCTCAGCAGCGACTTTCATCCTTAACGCCATTATTGCCTGTGCCCTTGTGTATATTACATGGACTCCTGTTGGGCAGAATGTTATAGACGGAATTCAAGGAAGATATTTCATTCCTATATTCCCGCTTCTATTCTTATTGCTATATAAAATAAGAGATTTTAAGAATTATTATGAAAAAATAGACAGTAATAAACTGGTTATTAAAGATAAACCCGTTATTAAAATTGTTCATGACAACCTGAATCCAATATTAATTGCATATGTTGTTATTTTCCTGTCAATTACGCTTTCAATATTTATATTTGATTATTACATCTAAATTAGTTAACACACTAAAGCTTAAATTTTGTTTTAATTAAAAATATCATTTTACATATCCCAATTTTTAATAAATAACCTAATTTCATATACTCTAATAATCTGCCAGTTGAGTATTTATTATAAATAATTATTACCCATAAAAATCAATAAATAACGCGTTCTTATAAAAAATAGAAAAATATAACGCATGTTAAAATGAATATTATATATGCAGGACAAATGGGAACTAAATAGCAAAGATTTATACTGAATAAAATTTAGAATAGTATAATACATGCTTATAATTATCCTACTTATTTTAGATGGAGATATTAAATGACAGATATAGAAGATACTATTATAGACAAATTACTAAAAAATCAGACAGATCAAACACATATCCAGTTCTTCCGCTACATGTTCGTTGGGGGAGCTGCATTTTTAGTGCAATTTGCAGCATATATGATATTTATAAACATTAATATAAATTATCTTATTGCTACACCAATGGCATTTATTTTAGGATTAATAGCTAACTATGCTTTGAGTGTTAACTGGGTCTTTAATAAACATGCACTTGACAATATGTGGTCAGAATTTGTGATTTTTGCAGTTATTGGCGTTGTAGGAATGGTACTAACTGAAATACTTACGTGGTTCTTTGTAGATTTCGTTGGTTTCTATCAAATTTTTTACAATGTTCATCTGTACAATTCAAGTCATAATATAGGCTTTTATGTGGCAAATGTTGTTACCGCTGCTTTAGTATTATTCTGGAACTTTTTTGCAAGGAAATTAACATTATTTAAATAAGGATAACCCTATCCTTATCAATTAAAAACTACAATTATAGTTTAGTAACAATGTTTTAGACACTGATCTATAAAAAAAATTGTTTATATACTATTAAACCAAAAATTTCTGCAATGAATTAACATTATTTATAAATGATACGCAAGTAGTATTAGTCAGAAATTGCAATTATATAAAAATAGTTAATATACTAAAAGCGATGCTTAGTAAAAACATCGATAATAATCTAATAACAAGCGTTTAGGCAAGGAGTACCTATATGAGTCAAAAAACAGCGATTATAATAGGAGCAGGACCTGCAGGATTAACTGCAGCTTATGAATTACTTGATAAAACTGATATTAAACCAATTATCTATGAAAAAAGCGAATATATTGGAGGAATCTCAAAAACCGTTGAATATAAGGGCAATCATATAGACATAGGCGGTCATAGATTTTTCTCAAAAAATGATCGGGTTATGAAATGGTGGCAGAATATCATGCCATTACAAGGGGTGCCTGCAAAGGACGATTTAGCCCTTGGAAGAGAAGTTCCATTACATAAAGACTGCTTAAAAAGAGAAATAGGGCAAGAAAAATCTGAGAAAATTGCAGCACCTGATCCTGAAAAAGAAGATAAAGTAATGCTTAACCGAGGGCGCCTTTCAAGGATTTATTTCCTTAGAAAATTTTTTGATTATCCTATTAAATTAAATTCTAATACCATTAAAAATTTAGGCGCCTTAAGAATGATTAAAATAGGTTTAAGCTATGTTAAAGTCGTCATATCTCCAATTAAAGAGGAAAATACCCTTGAAGACTTTTATATCAACAGGTTTGGTAAAGAACTTTACGGCACTTTTTTTGATGATTACAATATAAAACTATGGGGAGTTTCCTGCAGTGAGATTGCACCCGATTTTGGAGCCCAAAGGGTAAAAGGTTTATCTATAACTAAAGTTATCACTCATGCATTAAAAAGTGGATTTTCAAAAAATGATTCCATAGAGCAGAAAAACGTAGAAACAAGCTTGATAGGACAATTTATGTACCCTAAATATGGGCCGGGACAAATATGGGAAGAAGTAGCAAGAATCATCACTGAAAACGGCGGTGAAATACACTTCAACCAGGAAGCTGTTGGAATTGAACATGATGGTAATGGAGTAAAACAGATTAAAATTAAAGACGCCGAAACAGGTGAAATAAAATCAGTAGAAGGGGATTATTTCTTCTCAACAATGCCTGTTAAGGACTTAATTAACGCTACAGAAAATGTACCTCAAAATGTTCAAGATGTTGCAAACGGATTAATATACCGTGACTTTATTACAGTAGGTTTACTTTTAAATGAACTTAAAATAAAAAATGAAACTAACCAAAAAACTATCAATAATATAGTCCCTGATAACTGGATTTATATACAGGAACGTGATGTTAAAATTGGTAGGCTTCAAATATTCAACAACTGGAGCCCTTATCTGGTAAATGATGATTCTAAAACATGGATTGGTCTTGAATACTTCTGTGATGAAGGAGATGAATACTGGACTATGAGCGATGAAGACTTCTCAAAATTTGCCATAGACGAACTTGCAAAAATTGACATCATCGACAAAAAAGACGTGCTTGACAACGTAGTAATACGAGTTCAAAAAACTTATCCTGCATACTTTGGTACTTATGACCAGTTTGACACCGTTAAAGACTTCACAAATAAGTTTGAAAACCTGTTTTTAATTGGAAGAAACGGAATGCACAGATATAACAATATGGACCACTCTATGCTTACCGCAATGACTGCAGTTGATAATATTATAAAAGGAGTCACTTCCAAGGATAATCTCTGGTGTATAAATACCGAAGAAGAGTATCATGAAGAAAAATAAGTATTTAGCGCCTAAAATGGCACTAATTTTCTAATTTTATTTTTAAAATTTAAAAAGTGAATTAATTTATTTTTTACTGACAGGAGTAGTTCTTACAAAATTCATAGAAATTTTCCAGTAGTTTTGGCCCGTTTTCAGTGTGATGAACTTCAGGGTGGAACTGTATACCATACAACGGTTTGGTTTCATGCTTCATTGCTTCAATTTCACAAATTGGGGATGTTGCAAGCAGTTTAAAACCTTCAGGTAACTTTGTGACTTCATCTTTATGAGATGTCCAGACTTTCATGGTGTCTCCAAGTCCCTTAAATATATCATTCTCTTCTTTTATGGTAATTTCAATTTTTGCATAACTTTCCATCCCTGCAGATCCTACTTCTCCACCATAAGCTTTTGCTATGATCTGGTGGCCAAGGCAAATCCCTAAAATAGGGTAATCCAGTTCTTTAACATATTCAAAGCAATTTCCTGTCCTTTCTATAGATGGTCCTCCACCTAGTATGAGGCCTACGGGTTCTTTTTCATTTATTTCATCAATAGATGTTGAATTCGGAATTAGTTCTGAAGGAATCTTTAAATAATGTAATGTTCTATGGATTCTGTGATTGTACTGTCCATGATTATTTATAACAAGTATTTTCATTATATATCTCCCAAATATTGTTTTATTAGTAAATTAAGTCATGTAAACATAAAAATGTATAAATATATTAAAATACAATTAGGATATATGGAATTTAGAGATATCATATATATAATAATAGCTATTATAGTTGCAGTAATTTTACTCAAGATAATATGGTTCTTGCTACCAATAATCATCATACTTGTCATAGCCTTTATCGTGTATATCTTTTTAAAAGGCAGGGACAGATACGGATAAAACAGTTTAACTCCATTTAATTTTATTTCAAGTTAAAATTAAGCAATCATAACAATAATCTTACATAAGACAATATAGTTTACACCATCTAACATTTATCAGGTATATCCTTAAAGGCAGGGACAGATACGGATAAAACAGTTTAACTCCATTTAATTTTATTTCAAGTTAAAATTAAGCAATCATAACAATTACATAAGACAATATAATTTACACCATCTAACATTTATCAGGTATATCCTTAAAGGCAGGGACAGATAAATTAAAGCAATTTACCTCTTTTCTATTTATTCAATAGTTTATTTTAGATTTAATGCACAACTAATTTATTAAACATGCTATTTTTAATTTAAATCCGGTTTTTATAAGATTAAATTTAAATAGCCATTTATAATTAGTCTAACTTAAAAAAATAGATTCCCCTATCATAATTAAATTTATTACATCGACCAACTAAATCAAATACATTACTCTCATGTCTAAATAGTTGTGCAGATGTTACTTTGAATTTTTATGGGTCATATGGTTAAGTAAATTACACTCTTCCAAATATAATTTCATATAATTAATTGATATTATAATTTAACATAAAGCATGAACTGTGCACATGATCATAGGACATGAGCGTTACATTAAAAATTAGCAGGGTGAACATATGCAAGATCTTGAATCTCTTGGGATGAAAAAGGGATTACTCTATGAAACAATTATAACCACTCAAAATAGGAATGGAGTACCAAATGCAGCCCCTATAGGAGTTATCTGCAAAAATAAAAATGAAATCGTGCTGAATCTTTTTGAAGGAACCCATACTCTTGAAAATATAAAAGCTAACTCCAAATTTGTTGTAAATATACTAAAAGATCCTCTAGTTTTTGTAGGTTGCACCACTGGAGATCTTTCCTCTGATCATTTTAAAAAGCAGGGTAATGAGTTTTACATTAAAAATACAGATGCGTTTTTTACAGCAAGTGTAATCAACACTAAAGAAATTGAAAAAGAAGATAATATCAGCAAATCCAAGATGACCATAATAAAAGCCCGTGTAAATGAAGTTATTATTAAAAAAGAAGGTGTTGAACCTTTAAACAGGGCTATTTTTGCAATAATAGAATCACTTGTTTATTTAACAAGAATTAAAATGGTAGATGAAAATACTGCAAAAGAATATTTAGAACGGATCCATGAAATGTCAAGAACTGTAAACCGTGTAGGAAGCTTGGATCATAAAAAAGCGATGCAAAATATTCTAAAATATATTGAAAATGATGGATAAACCTTTTAATTGAAAAATAATATAATAAATATATAAATTTAAAAAGAATAGCCTTTTAAAATTTTATTTATACACTGGACTCTCTAAATATAATTTTAAATTCACAACCATTATTCTTTTCAAGATCAATGAGCCCATCAAGCTGTCTCACCAATGCATTCACCAGTTGAATCCCACTAGTTTCTGCATATCTAAAATCAATGTCATCAGGTAATCCAATTCCATTGTCTCCAACTTTTAATGTGAAATTACCATCATCCGGCATAAATGTAATGTTTATTTCTCCAGTTATCTTATTTTGACCTGTAAATTCATCATTTACAAATTCGTTAGATGGTGGTGTAAACCTACCTTTTAAGAGTTTACGATCTTCAAAATACCATGAGGGAAAAGCATGTTTTATGGAGTTGGTGACAAGTTCATTTAGAATTAGACCACATGGAACTGCGGTATCTATATCCAGCAGAATTCCATCTATTTTTATATTCGCATTTATATTTTTATCAACTGCATATGACTTAAACAGATGATCAATTAAATCATGAGCATATTTATTAAAATCAATTATTGCAAAGTCTTCAGATCTAGAGAGAGTCTCATGAATTAAAGCTATAGCTTTAACACGGTTTTGGCTTTCTTGATAAATCTCAATAGGTTCTTTATCATTGAGCTGAGTATATTCAAGTCCCATAAGATTAGATATTGTCTGTAAATTATTTTCAACCCGATTATGTATCTCTTCAAGGAGTATATTCTTTTCCTCAAGTGATGCTTTGATCTCCTCTTCAGCCATTTTACGTTCTTCAATTTCATTTTTAAGCTTTTTATTTGCTTCCTGAAGTTCAATTGTTCTTTCTTGAACCAGTTCCTCAAGATGATCTCTGTGCCTTATCAATTCACCTTCAATTGCTTTACGCTCGATTGCATATGATATAGATCGTGACAGGAGACTGCTGTCAACCTTTCCTTTAATTAAATAATCCTGTGCTTCGCCTTTAACTGCATTAATCGCGACATCTTCATCATCGAAAGCACTTAATATAACTATAGGGCTTTGAGGTACTCTTTCTTTAGCTTTCAGAAATGTATCAAAGCCAAAACTATCAGGTAAATTTAAATCCAGTAACAGCACATCTGCCCCATTTTTTTCGATATAGTTTAATCCATCTTCAAGGCGGCGAGTATTATGTAACTTAAATCTAGGTTTTCGTACTTCCTTTAACATTTCTCGTATTAAAGCTGTGTCTGTAAGATTATCCTCTATCAAAAGAACGTTAACGTACTTATCATCCATCTTATCATCCTTAAGTCTTTAAGCTTATACTTTGAACTATTGACTATTTAATGGCATTTAATGTAATAAGATGGTCATATTTAATTTTATTACAATATAAGTTTTTTTATTTAAAACAGAATTTTACTTTTTTAAGGCTATTCCACCCACATAATACGAAGTATATATGATTTAACCGCCATCACGTTTTAAAAACTTTAAATAAATAGTCAGGTACTCTCAATAAATTTAAGCCCTATAAAATTGCTTTCGCCTTGCCTCTAATAAATCAGGTTCTTTACCTATTATTTGAGATGCTACCCTTATTTCACTGCCAGATTCTTTCTCCACTGACTTTATAAAATTGAGATATCTTGTACTCCTTAAAAGGTGATGGTCCAATACTACTTTAGGTATTTTTTCCGCTATTTCAATTAAATTGATTCGAGCTTTTTCAATATCTTTTCTCTCAACGGCATATCCTGCAAGATAAATAGGAGGTCCGCTTAATACCAGCATATCTGGTTTTTCTTCGAGAATAACATCCTTTGCTTCCCCAGAAATAGGGCCTTGGACGTCAGATGCGTGCATAAAAGTTTTTCCATTCCACCTAATTGTTACAGCTACTACATAACCTAATTTACTTCCTTGAGAACCGTGAGGAAGCGGATTTGAAAATTTAATAGATGTATCTCCCACTTCAAATGATTGACCATCTGCATAGGATACTTCACAGTTCAAGCCTTCCAAATTCTTTAAAAAATCAGAAGCTCGTTTTTGCTGGCTTTTATTGATTTGAGAAGTGGGGTGTTTAATAAATAATTTTTTTCCTTGATACAGTTTCTCTGCAGCCTTTGGAGATGAATCCATAAATTTTCCAAGTTCAAATGGGGTGTAGTGGTCATGATGGTAATGGCTTATAGTAATAATGTCTGCTTTTTCTGCATACTCTTCAATTCTAACTCTCGTCTCATGTAAAGCATCGAATTCATCCTTCCAGGGAGGATATCTAAACCTTTTAGGGGCTATAGATGTCCCAGGGTCTATCAATATTTTTTGGTCAGTTTCAACGAATGTAGCCATGGACCTTACGCCCATACTTTCAAAGGCAAGCGGTATAACTTTCATGAGATCACCAAATTCACTTTACAACATCCACAAAATCAAATTTTTCAACATCAAATAGTCCCATATCACTTATTTTTAGTTTTGGGATTACAAGAAGGGCTAAAAATGACATGGTCATAAATGGCGATGCCAATTTGCATCCCATATCAGCCGCAGCATTATGTAAAACTTCGAGTTTAAACGCCACATCTTCAACAGATTTTGTGCTCATTAAACCACCTATTGGAAGTTTTAAGGAATGTATACAACCATTAGAGGCTGTTACAAGCCCGCCGTTATTTTTAACAAGGTTGTTAACAGCGTCTGCCATGTCCTGAGTGTTTGTTCCAACTGCAATGATATTATGTGAATCATGAGCTACACTTGATGCAATTGCGCCCTCTTTAAGTCCAAATCCACGGACAAATGCGGTTGCCATTTTGTTACGGCCGTATCTTTCAAGAACTGATATTTTTAAAATATCATTTTTTATATCTGGATCTATTTTACCATCTGCAGCAGACAGTACTGCTTCAGATTCTTCAGTAAGCAGCTGCCCCTCCATTACATCAATTACCCTTACTTTTTCTTCTCCTTTGGAAGATGAAATTTCAAAATCTGCATGTTTTTTGGAACTTATTTTAAATGTACTTTCAAGTTTAACTGGATTAACTGAAAATAACGCTTTTCCTTCACGTGCAGCGATATTTCCATCTATATAAACTTCTTTTACTTTGAAATTTTTAAGATCATCTACTACAACAATATCTGCAGGTTTTCCTGGAGCAATTAATCCATTATTTAAGCCATAATGAGCTGCAGGATTAATAGTTACCATCTTAACTGCTTTAACTGGATCTTCTCCCAGTTCAACAGCTTCCTTCAGCATTAAATTAACATGCCCCTTTAAGAGATCTTCAGGATGTTTATCATCAGATATAATGAAATCACCGCCGGCACCTATTAAATCTGCTAAATTTTTTGCAGACGAACCTTGCCTGAGCATCACCTTCATTCCAAGCTTTCTTTTTTCAATTGCTTCCTCTTTCAATGTGCATTCATGATCAGTAGAAATTCCTGCTGCGATATATCTACAGAGGTCATTTCCACTTAAAAGAGGTGCATGCCCATCTACAGGCTTTCTGTAATTTTTCGCGGCTCTAATTTTGGCCATAACTTCGGGATCATTTGATAGAACCCCTGGAAAATTCATCATTTCTCCAAGTGCAACCATTTCATCATATTTAAGAATTTCATCGATCTCTTTTGAGCCAATTACAGCACCAGAAGTTTCAAACGGCGTTGCAGGAACACATGAAGGGGCTGTAAAAAACACTTTAAGCGGGACAGTCGATGCATCCTCAATCATATATTTTATTCCACGGGTTCCCAGAACATTGGCAATTTCATGGGGATCTGATACAACAGACGTTGTTCCATGTGGTACAACTGCTTCTGCAAACCTTGAAGGCGTGAGCATTGAACTTTCGATATGTATATGTGCATCGATAAATCCTGGTAGAATATACTGATTAAATTTACCTTCAATTTGCTTCACGCATTCTACCATCCCATTACGTACTTCTATTTCTGCAGGATAGATCTCTTCAGTAAACGGATTAACTAAATTGCCTCTGATCATTGATAACGCTCCCCATAAAATTGACTTATCTAAATTTAATATTTATAAATTATTTAACTGTATTTTCTTTATAGATATTCTTTTTAAAAAAGTTAAATACTTAAAATTTCATATTTTCTCTTTAAATATCTGTGAGCAAATGGATAAATCATTTTATGGATAAAATTAGTATTGTAAAAATAATTAAGGAATTTAAGGGGATCTTTTGCCCTATGAATTCTGTTTACAATAAAAGAATAATCTAAAAAACAGAATCGTTCCCATAAATAACGGTTAACCATACCTGCTTTTAATTTATCCTCAAAAAATTTTTCTGCGCATTTCTGGTAATCTTTTCCATCAATTATACTTTTTGCAGCAAGGTATCCTGATGTCACAGCACTTTTAATTCCAAAGCCCCATAAAAAATCCTGCAGACCCGCAGCTTCCCCTACATACAAACTCTTTCCACGTTTAAAAATATTTTCACTGGAAAAAGCACCTACACCGCCCATATTACCTGTTTTTTTCAAATTCAAATCAAACTTATTATTAAAAATCTTTTTTGTTTGTTTAAAATAAGAATTCATGTTGTTAAAATTATTGAATAAAACCGTGGCCATGCAGCCCTGCCCATCTGCAATTAAAAGGTAAGAATAACCATTCAAAGCTGCATTATTGTTAACAAGCCCGATAGCCATATTTCTAGAGAACGTATTAAATGTAATTCCCTTTGCTGCCGCATAAATTTTATCTTTTATAGGGCCTGTTGCAATAATATCAGCTTCATTTTGAGAGATCATATCGTTAAAATGAATATTTACTCCCATATCTAAAGCTTGATTTTTTAAAGCAGTATCTAAAGTTTCTTCTTTTGATCCCCTCTTAACAAGATAAAATGCGGGCCTTTTACATCTAAAATCCCATATTTTAGATTCATTAAATATTTTAAGTTTTAAAAAAGGACTGTATTTAAAATTGACATCAATATTCATATCATTAAATAATTTAAGCACATCTTCTTTATCAGACCAGTTTTCAAGTCCCTGAAATTCTTCGTGAAATCTCGAGCCCACATCTGCACTTTTTTCAAAAATATCTACATTATAACCAGATCGAGCGAGATTTATGGCTGCAGATAACCCCGCAGGGCCTGCACCTAAAATTTGTACCCCTTTCATAGTATTAATTTTGTCTATAATTTTATAAATTATTGATCAAATTAAATAGAAACACATTATATAAATTAGATACTAGCTATTAAATCTTAATATCCAAGGTGCTAAAGCATGGAACAAAAATTAACGGGCGTACCTGAAACATTACTGGTTCCCTTGGGGGCCAGGGCAACCGAAACAAAACATAATGATCCTATTGTTAAAGATGAAAAAGCCCAAGAAAAATATCAAAATTTACTATTTTGATATTTTTCGGGGCGCCAAAATTCAAGGAATTTTGAGCGCCGTAGAAATAATGGATCAAATTGATTATGACTTTTTTAAATTTAAGAATCAAGAGCCAACACTTGTCAGTGTCGCTGTTAGAACTGAACTTCTGGATAAAGCAGCGAAGGATTTTATTGGGAAATATCCTAATGCTGCAATCATCAATATTGGCTGCGGCCTTGATACTCGCTTTTTAAGGGTAGATAACGGCAAAATTTGCTGGTATGACCTGGATTTACCCGAGGTAATTAATATCAGAAAGCAATTTTTCACTGAAAGCGAAAGACACAAAATGATAGCTAGATCTGTCTTTGATTACTCATGGATAAACGATATCAATATAAATGAACACATTTTGATAATTGCAGAAGGAATATTCATGTATCTCACAGAACAGGAAGTTAAAGGTATAATGGATAAATTAGCCGCTGCATTTAAAGGTTCTGAAATGCTTCTTGAGACCACACCTGCATCACTGGTAAAACAAAATCAGAAACAGGATCTTATCAAGGATCAGTACCAAATAGAAGCTCGACTTCAATGGGGAATCAAAAAAGGAAAAGAAATTGAGAAATTAAACTCCCACATTAAATTTATTGATGACTGGCATTATTTTGATTACCATAAAGATAGATGGAGAATAATACGCTGGTTGTCATTAATTCCAACCTTTAAATATAGATTTGGTAACAGGATTGTTCATCTGAAATTTATTTAAAATTGAATTGATTTTTATTTTTGAATTATTTTTTAATTGAATGTTTCAAAATACTTCACTAATTTTTAGGAAAGCCTAAAACTTTATATACAATGAAGAATTTAAGTATACCTAACTTTCGATATTTAGGTTCACCTAAAAATGTGGAAGTTATGAAAATATGGTTTTGAGTCATCCTCAGCTCAAATGTATCACTTAAAACCATGTTTACAAACAAAACAAATCCAAATATGGTTTCAAGCCTTCTTCTGCCAAAAAATAGCTTAAAATCATATTTTTTAAATATTTGATCAAACATGTAAAAAAATCTAAGATTTTTTTACGGTTGAAAACCTCGGATTTTCAAACATGCGAAAAATTTCCAATTTTTCGCGGCATTCGAAAATTCTCAGAATTTCCGATGCCGTAGGAAACTCTGTTTTCTCGGCCGCAAAATTAAAAATTTTGCAGGCACCAAACACTTTGTGTTTGAGTGTTGTGAAATTGAAAAATTAGCAAAACTTTAGTTTTGCACTCCAAAAATTTTTCAAATTTTTGAGAGTTTCACAAACATGTAAAAAAAATCTACGATTTTTTTTACGGTTGAAAATCAGAGATTTTCAAACATGTACTACACGTTAAATAGGTCTACCATACCTATTTATCCTCCAAAAAATATTTAGTTAATGGATCTGGAGTTGAACCAGGTCTCTGACCTCCTTATTAAAAAATAATTAACTGTTTGGGATAAAACCTGTAAAATCTATCTGATTATTCTACAATGACCAGTAAATTTTTAATTTTAATTCCTTTCTCTTTGTTTATAATTCGTTCTATTTCCTTTAGATGTTCTTTAATTTCAGCATTCCTAATGTCTTTTATTGCCCCATCAGATCTTACCATGTTTACATGGGGATCAAGATTCATTTCATAGTGAATTTCACCGTTGTAATGAAAACTGCTTATGATACCCAGTTCAACAAGTAACTTCAAATTTTCATATACAGTAGAACGGCTAATACTTGGATATGTATCTTCTACAGCTTTGTAAACATCATTAAATGAAGGATGAGAACTTCCTAACTCTTCTAATTTCCCAATTATCTCCAGCCTTTGTGGAGTAATTTTAACTCCATGTGCTCTCAATTCCTTTTTCATAGTAATAACTATAGTACGATTTAAATAAAAAGGTATCGAAGAAAAACTTATATAGAACTGAGTTCTATATAGAAATAAATATATTTAGAGAAAATTCAAATATTTTCTAAAAAGATTTTATCAAACAGTAATTAAACTCTAAAAGACAAAATTTACAGTTTTTGTAAATTTAAAATAGATGAATTAGAACTAGAAAAAAGAGAGTGAAATTATGGATAAAAAAAGCAAAAGAATTGTTAGCAGTGGCACGACGAACCTTGACTGGTGGCCTAACCAGTTAAATCTCGACATCCTGCGCCAGCATTCTGCAAAATCCAATCCAATGGACGAGAGTTTCAACTACGCTCAAGAATTCAAAAGTCTCGACTTCGAGGCTGTGAAAAAGGACCTCCATAAACTTATGAATGACTCACAGGACTGGTGGCCGGCAGACTTTGGCCACTATGGACCTCTATTCATCCGTATGGCATGGCACAGCGCAGGCACATACCGTGTCAACGACGGCCGTGGGGGAGCAGGACATGGCAGCCAGCGTTTAGCACCTTTAAACAGCTGGCCAGACAACGCCAACCTAGATAAGGCACGACGATTACTTTGGCCCATCAAACAGAAGTACGGCAGGAAAATTTCATGGGCAGATTTGATGATTCTCGCAGGCAATGTCGCACTGGAATCAATGGGGTTCAAGACTTTCGGTTTTGGTGGCGGACGTGAAGATATCTGGGAACCAGAAAAAGACATATACTGGGGTTCTGAAAAGGAATGGCTTGGAGGCAAGCGCAGTGGCAGTGAACTTGAAAAGCCCCTCGCAGCTCTTGAAATGGGTTTGATTTATGTGAACCCCGAAGGCCCTCACGGCAAGCCAGATCCTGTGGCTGCGGCGCATGATATCCGAGAAAGTTTCGCTCGTATGGCTATGAACGACGAGGAGACTGTAGCTCTTATTGCAGGGGGACACGCCTTCGGCAAGACCCACGGTGCCGGTGACCCCCAGAAAGTGGGACCAGAGCCAGAAGCTGCCCCAATCGAGGAGCAAGGTCTAGGCTGGAAGAACAGTTTCGGTACTGGCAAAGGCAATGACACCACTACCGGCGGTCCGGAAGTTATTTGGACCAACACCCCCACAAATTGGGACAACAACTTCCTCAGGATCTTATTTGAATTTGAATGGGAGCTGACGCAGAGTCCAGCCGGTGCCTACCAGTGGAAGCCGAAAGGTGACGCAGGAGCAGATACTGTGCCTGATCCACACGACCCGTCAAAACGCCGCACTCCTGGCATGCTGACCACAGATCTCTCTTTACGGTTCGACCCCATCTATGAAAAGATCTCACGACGCTTCTATGAAAACCCGGATCAACTTACAGACGCATTCGCACGTGCGTGGTTCAAGTTAACCCATCGTGATATGGGTCCACGGACACGCTATCTAGGTCCAGAGGTACCTGAAGAGGAACTCATCTGGCAGGACCCAATTCCTGAAGTCAATCACGAATTAATTGATGAAGAAGACATAAACTCCATTAAGGGCAAGATATTGGCTTCTGGCCTGTCAGTATCAGAACTGGTTTCCACCGCATGGGCTTCAGCGTCCACTTTCCGCGGTTCTGACAAGCGTGGAGGTGCCAATGGCGCCCGCATTCGCTTGGCGCCCCAAAAGGACTGGGAAGTCAACCATCCAGCCCAGCTAGCCAAAGTGCTCGAGATACTTGAGGGTATCCAGAGCGAATTTAACGAAGCCCAGTTGAGCGGTAAAAAAGTCTCGCTGGCCGATCTCATCGTTTTAGCTGGTTGTGCAGGTATTGAGGAGGCTGCTAAAAATGCTGGCCACGATGTAACAGTGCCCTTCACTCCAGGACGTATGGATGCCTTGCAGGAACAAACCGATGAGAACTCCGTTAATATGCTTGAACCATTTGCAGACGGCTTCCGTAATTATCAGAAGGCTCAAAGCATCAGGAAGCCCGAAGAGCTGCTGGTGGATAAAGCTCAGCTGCTGACATTGACCCCTCCAGAGATGACTGTTCTAATCGGAGGTTTACGTGTCCTGAATACTAACTTTGGACAATCCCAACATGGTGTCTTTACTAGGCAACCCGAGACACTTACCAACGATTTCTTCGTTAATCTGCTCGATATGAGAACTGTATGGAACGCATCTGCAGATGACGATAATATATTTGAAGGACAGGATCGTACAACTGGTGAACTCAAGTGGACAGGTACTCGTGTCGACCTCATCTTCGGTTCAAACTCTGAACTCAGAGCATTAGCAGAGGTCTATGCATGTGAAGACTCCCTTGAGAAGTTTCTGCGCGACTTTGTAATAGCATGGGACAAGGTCATGAACCTGGACCGGTTTGATCTTGCAGCATCATGATTCATCGTTTTAGACTACTCTATCCAACTAAATGCAGATAACTTCATCAGTTATTTTTTTTACAAACTGATGAATATCCAGCATGCACTGAGATTTCATACATTAATATTAAATTTTTTTAAACTATTTAGAGTTTTTAAGGAGGAATTTCAACATGAAAAAGGTAAAAATTGCATGGGGAATTACTGGTGCCGGTGAGAAGATAGAAAAAACAGTAGAAATGATGAAGAAAATAAATGAAGAGTATAAGGACCGTGTTGACATAGAAGTCTTCATCTCAAAATCAGGGGATCAGGTTATCAAATACTACGGACTATCTAACGAACTTGAAACAAACTTTGAAAATATTTGGGTTGAAATTAATGCTAATTCACCATTTTTAGCAGGGCAGATACAAGTGGGCAAATATGAATTCTTTTTAATCGCGCCAACTACATCCAACACCGTTGCAAAGATTTCCATGAGAATGGGAGACACATTGATTTCTAATGCCGCAATTATGGGTCAAAAGGCAGATGTTCCAATTTATCTGTTACCTGCCGACTATGAAGAAGGGGTTACTGTTACAAAGCTCCCCAATGGAAAAGATTTAAAGATCTCAATCAGAAAAGAAGACGTTGAACACGTCAAGAAACTTGCTAAAATGTATAAAACATTCATTATAAAAGAACCTGAAGATATAAAAAAAATATTTGCAGAATATTTCGATAAATAAACCAGTAATTACAGCAGGCCGGGATGTATGGAAATAAAAAGGCTATTTTTATTTAGTTTAGGGGCTGTTCTATTTGCAATAGGTGCGATTGGAGCAGTACTTCCAGTACTGCCCACCACCCCATTCATTTTAGCCTCTTTCCTTTGTTTTGGTAAAAGTTCAAAAAGAGCTGAAAAATGGATTTCAAACAACCGCTACTTCGGAAGTTATATAGAAAACTATAAAACTAGACAAGGCGTGCCTTTCGATGTTAAGCTGAAAAGTATCATTTTTTTATGGACAACACTCATAATTTCATTAATTATTTTTTCTCATGCCAACTATCTTGTTATACTTCTACTTATTGTTGGAACAGCTGTAACAGCCCATATTTTACTGCTTAAAACAAAAAACATAGATAGACCAATATAACTTAATTGAACACATCTACTGATAAATAACTCATTTTTATTCCAATTAACAGTATCCCTTTATTTATTCAACTATACTTGAAAAAAATTAAAGTAAAATTTATATAATATGTTAATCAACTCTTAGATGTAGTAAAAATAATTAATGGAGAAGACATCAAGAAGGGTCTACCACAAACTCCTTGTTCTCTAAATAAGATGTCAATCCATAGGGATCTAAAATCAAAAATAGATCCCTGCCCTACCACCGAAAATCCAATAACTCCTTTTTTGAAAATAAAATTCAACACATTTCAATAGAACTTTCTATAATCCCAAAATCTTAAAACTTAAACAACTTTCAAAAAGGAAACATTTACAATAGTATCTTTAAATAAATCAACTATTGATGTTTATTTTAGTTATATGATTTTTAAATAGTTTTTAAAGCTAAAAAATCAATTAAACTATTTTCTATTTAAAATATGAGTTTCTTAGCTATTAAAATTAGAAATTTTATCTAGAATTATTTATTTTTATTTATTACAACTAACCAAATTTTTAGGCTAGCTTAAAAAAATAGCAAACCTTATATATCAAAAAAGATTTAGGTATACCTAACTTTATAAAATTTAGGAGTACCTAAATTTTTAAAGGACAAATGAGGTGAATAAAAAAATGATAACAACATTGAATGAACTTAAAACAGGAGAATCGGGAATTATTAGATCCTACAACGGAAAAGGTGAACTTCGAAAACACCTTATGGAAATGGGATTTGTAAGAGGGTCAAATATTGAAGTAAAACGTATAGCACCCTTAGGAGATCCCATGGAAGTGAAAATCAAAGGATATTCCATATCTTTAAGAAAAGAAGAGGCAGTAAATATCGAAGTGGAAGTAACATGATAATTTCAGCCATGCTCTGAAAATGAACTCG
Source organism: Methanobacterium sp. (assembly GCF_038562635.1). Taxonomy (NCBI): domain Archaea; kingdom Methanobacteriati; phylum Methanobacteriota; class Methanobacteria; order Methanobacteriales; family Methanobacteriaceae; genus Methanobacterium; species Methanobacterium sp. The sequence goes on from NZ_JBCFBO010000002.1 coordinate 396,263, forward strand.
AAAATAATTCAGCGAGTGGCAAAAAAAGTTGTCCACTAAATAAATTGAAAATAAAGAAAATACCTAAACCTTTAATAACAGATTTAAAACAATCGTGGGTCTTAGGGTACGAAAAATGCCCAATATGGAGGGAATGTAACCCATGGAAAAGATAAAAATAGCCCTGGCAGGAAATCCAAATGTTGGTAAAAGTACACTCTTCAACCAGTTAACTGGTATGAAACAGCACGTTGGTAACTGGCCTGGCAAAACTGTAGAAAAAAAAGAAGGAAGCTTCAAATATAAAGGAAACGAATTCGATGTAATTGATCTTCCTGGAAATTACAGCCTTACTGCTTACTCTGTTGAAGAAATAGTTTCAAGGGATTATATTGTTGATGAAAATCCAGATGTAATTGTTAATATTGTTGATGCTGCTAATTTAGAACGAAATCTATATCTAACTGTACAAATGATGGAACTAGGAGCTAATTTAGTTCTTGCACTCAATATGAATAAATTTGCAGATGAAAAAGGCTTTAAAATAAATATCCATAAATTATCCCAACTTTTAGGGATACCAGTTGTTAAAATTGAAGCTGTTGATAAAACAGGATTTAACGAACTGATGAAAAAAGTACTTGAAGTTTCAAAATCACCCCATAATGTTTCAAGTAGAATAGAATACGGAAATGAAATTTCTGAACACGTGAATCAGCTTGAAAAAATTATAAATAAAAATGTTTCAACAATAAACGCTCCTTCAAGCTGGACAGCTCTTAAACTACTTGAAAACGATAAAGAAGTTGTAAAAAAGATTGAAGAAACCCAAAAAGGACCAAATGTTTTATCAGAGGTAAAAAAAATTCAGAAACATTTAAACGATGTCTTTGGTGATGATGTTGATGCAGCAGTTACCGATGCTAGATACGGTTTTATAGCAGGACTTATGCAGGAATCAGTGCAAAAACCAAAGATAGACAAAGTAACCCGATCAGATTTAATAGATAGAGTAGTAACCAACAAATATCTAGGGATACCGATATTCCTGATTATAATGTGGCTTACATTCCAGATAACATTCACTGCAGGCGCACCATTCCAGGATCTTATTGATTCATGGTTTGGCTGGCTTGGAGATACCATAAGTGCATATTTAGGCCCAGGATTTGTGACATCATTCATCGTTGACGGAATAATAGGTGGTGTAGGCGGTGTGGCCGTATTTATACCTATGATCTTCCTGCTGTTCCTGATACTCGCCATACTGGAGGACAGTGGTTACCTGGCAAGAGCCGCATTTGTAATGGACAAATTAATGCATAAACTGGTTGGCCTGCATGGAAAATCATTTATACCCATGATACTTGGTTTTGGATGCTGTGTACCAGGCATCATGGCCACAAGGACCCTGGAAAATGAAAAGGATAGATTTTTAACCATGTTAATTGTTCCTTTCATGTCCTGCAGTGCAAGATTACCTGTTTATGCACTTATTATAGCTGCATTTTTCACCGCATACCAAGGGTGGGTTTTATTTTCAATCTACATGCTGGGAATAGTAGTAGCAATCATAATGGCATCCATATTTAAGAAAACATTATTTAAAGGAATGTCAGCACCTTTTGTTATGGAACTCCCACCATACAGACGACCAACTGTCAAAGGTGCTCTACTCCACATGTGGGAACGGGGATATCTCTTTATAAGAAAAATGGGTACAATCATCCTTGCTCTATCCATCGTGATATGGGTACTCAGCAGTTTGCCTGTTGGTGTGGAATATGGTTCACAGGAAAGTATCACTGGACAAGTCGGTACCGCTATAGCCCCAGTATTTGCACCTCTTGGTTTTGGTGAATGGCAAGCATCTGTTGCAGTAATATTCGGTTTCCTCGCTAAGGAGGTGGTTGTAAGTACCTTTGGTACCATCTACGGTGTCGGTGAAGATTCACCCGGTGAACAGACATCAAACGAAGTATCCGGTGATAACGCGTCAACTGAAGCGACATCATCTCAAGAAGAAGCACCTGAAGAAGATGCAGGATTTATATCAGCCATACAAAAATTATTCACTCCACTATCAGCGTATGCCTTCATGGCATTCGTACTGCTGTATATACCTTGTCTTGCAGTATTATCAGCGATAAGAAGGGAGACCAATTCATGGAAATGGCCAGCTTTCTCTGCAGGGTACACTCTGGTGGTTGCATATGTAGTTTCATTCACCATATATCAGGGCGGATTACTGTTGGGATTTGGTTAAACAGAATTTATTCGAGGAGTTAAAATGACAACAAGATGCGGAATAAGAGGTATAAAAAGTATAGAAAAAACTCAAAATATTGAAGACAAAATGTACTGTTCTAAAAGCAGGAATAAAAAAACAAATAAAGGTGATATAAAGGCAGAAACCTAAAGAAAAATATGAGTAAAACAGTTTAAGTTACATCAAACTGAATGAGCTGCAGTTTTTAAACAGAAGCGCATTTATAAATAATTGGCATGTATCTTATTTTTTTATTTTAATAAATATTTAATTTTAAAGTTACTTAATTAATAAAAAGCAATTATATCATTAAAAATATTTTTTTAATGCTTTAGAAAAGCTAGATCTATCTTATATTAAAATCCAAAATTTTATAGGATAAATATAACCATCTATTCATATGGAAGAGAAAGATACATGTGAAATTGTATGCGTGCACGAAGACAATGTTAAAGAAATAAAATCCAAAATGCTTGAAGACGAACTTCTCTTTGAAGTTTCTGATAATTTCAAGATATTTGGAGATTCAACCAGACTTAAAATACTGTACGCGTTATCTAAAAAGGATCTCTGTGTCTGTGATTTAGCCGCAGTACTTGATATGAGTCAATCCGCTATTTCACATCAGCTTCGGGTTTTAAGAAGTAAAAATTTAGTTAAATTCAGAAGAAAAGGTAAAATGGCCTATTATTTCCTTGCAGATGACCATGTCGTTTCAATGATCGAGCTTGGAGTAGAACATACCCAAGAAAAGCTTTAAACCCTCTTAAAACAACTTTCAAGTTTTTATAATATTCCAAATTAAGTTCTATTTTTAATCATGAATTTGATCTTTATTTTTAATTTAAAGAATTTAATAGATCTATATTAGAAATATAAGTATAAAATGCGATTTAATGAATATAAAAATTGGTATTAAACTTCATAAATAGATAAACACATTGCAATTAACTTTAATTTATTATAAAGTTACATAACTACTTTTTTTATTTTAAAACGTTTTAAGCGCAAAATATATATACTCATATGAACATCAATTCATATGATGATATGTTTACAAGATCAATTGTAGTCATGATGGAGATTTAAAAATGCATGATAAAGAAATAATTTCCTGTCGAGATGACCCATACAGTGAAAACTCATCTGAAAATAAAGAAAAACAGGATAATTGCCAAATAAAAAAAATAGAAAATCACTGCGGCAGTGCTGAAAACTCAGCCCACAGCAGAAAAGAATCAACCTGTGAAGAATCAGATAATTCATGTGGCTGCGGCTGCAGCGAAGTTTCAAACGAGAATGAAAAGAACCATAACCACAATCAACACAGAGAACACTACGATTGTGATGAGCACTCTGGCCATAATAAAAAAGAAACAAATAATTCATGCAGCTGCGGCTGTGAAGATACAGATGAAAAAGGGCACGAAACATGTGAAATAGAAAGTACATCCCATACATGCGGATGTGGTTGCAGTGAAGGATTACTCGAAGAAAGAGAGCCTTTATGGACCCGGAAAAACCTCTTTGTTATGATTACATCAGCTGTACTGCTGCCTGTTGGGTTGTACTTCAACTACTTTACAGGGCAGGAAATAGTATCTGAAATCCTGTTTCTGGCAGTTATAGCATTATCAGGTTATGAAATAATTAAAAGCGGAATTATGGGTCTTTTAAAAGGTAATTTCAGCATGAATCTTTTAATGACAATTGCAGTTGTAGTTTCCTTTGCAATAGGATCCGGTGCAGAAGGAGCAGTTATTATATTTTTGTTCTATATCGCCGAGTTTTTAGAAGGTTATGCTGGAAATAGAGCACGTAAATCCATAGAAAGTTTATTAAAACTAGCTCCAGATACATCTACTGTTAAAATAAATGGTAAAAATGTTGTATTAAATGTAAATGAAGTAAAAGTGAATGATATCCTTGTTGTAAAGCCTGGTGAGAAAATTTCATTAGATGGAATCGTGACCAAGGGAGTATCCACAGTAGACCAGGCAGCAATTACTGGAGAAAGCATACCTGTCAATAAAACTGAAGGAGATACTGTTTTTGGAGCTACTTTAAATGGAGAAGGATATTTAGAAATTAAAGTAACCAAAAAATCAGACGAAACAGTGCTTTCAAAGATTATAAACCTCATAAAAGAGTCACAGAAGAAAAAATCCAATACTGAATCTTTTATTGAAAGATTTGCAAAATATTATACTCCTGCAGTTGTATTGATTGCAGCTGCAATAGCAACGGTGCCGCCGCTCCTATTTGGACAGCCATTATATACATGGATTTATAGAGCATTAGTTCTCCTGGTAATTTCATGTCCATGCGCATTTTTATTATCTACTCCTGTAGCTATGGTTTCAGGGATAACTGCAAGTACAAGAAATGGTGTACTGATTAAAGGTTCTAAATACATTGAAGAAATGAAAAACATTAGTACCATAGTCTTTGATAAAACAGGTACCCTTACAGAAGGAAAATTAGAAGTGACCGATATTTTAACCCTGAATAATTATTCTAATAATGAAATTCTTCAAATAGCAGGTTCACTGGAATCTAGATCTAAACATCCCCTTGCAGAAGCAGTTATAAACTATGTTGAAGAATCAGATATGGACTTTAAAGAAGTTAAAGACTTTAAATCAATTACTGGAAACGGTGTTAAAGGCCGTATAGATGGAAAAATGTTTTATATTGGTAAAAAAAGTCTCTTTAAAGATAATCCAGAGTTTCCTGAAGAATTAATAAACAAACTTCAAAATGAGGGTAAAACCACCATAATTCTTGGAAATGATAATCACATACTTGCTGTAATAGGGTTAATGGATAGAATAAGAGACCTTTCAAAAAGTACCATTGCCGGACTTAAAGAAAGAAGTATTAAAACTGTCATGCTTACTGGAGATAATGAATGTACTGCAAAAGCCGTATCAGCCAAAATAGGAATTGATAAGTATTATAGTGGGCTTTTACCTGAAGATAAAGTCAAAATAATTGATGAACTGCTTGATAAAGGCGAATGTATTGCAATGATTGGAGATGGTGTAAACGACGCCCCTGCACTTGCAAGGGCCAATGTAGGTATCGCTATGGGTGCTGCAGGATCAGACGTAGCAATAGAAACAGCCGATATAGCATTAATGCAGGATGACATCTCAAAAATCAATTATCTCATGGACTTAAGTAGAAAAACCATGTCTGTAGTTAAACAAAACGTTTCAGCAGCTCTTTTAATCCAACTGGCACTTGCAGCACTTGCAGTATTTGGGTTTGTATCTCTATGGGTGGCAGTTACCTTTGGAGATGTGGGTTTAACACTTGCTGTTATCTTGAATGCGCTGCAAATAGGAATTAAAAATAAGAATGATGCTATTTATGAAAATAAAAGACATGACCTCAATATAGATTACCCTAATCTTAAATTGAAAGGTTAAAATTGATATTTAACTAAAAATATCCTTTTTTCTTTTTTAAATTCAGGTTATTATTAAATTTTATTCTTTATTTTAATGGATGTATTTTAAGTACTCCAAAATTTGCTTAAAATTGTTTAAAAATAGGAATTAAATATTTTTTTAAGAATACTTATCTTCTGGAAAATTCTCGCAATTTTTATACATTTCATTTCTTATTAAAAAACAGTACCTCAATTAAAAATTTAAAAGCTCCAAATAATTAAATTATTCAAATTAAGTTTATTATTAATCAAAAAAGCTTTAAAGTATCTTTAAAGATCAAAAAAAGTCAAATTAATTTTATATATAGTCAAATAAGCTTGAACATGCCTTTAAATACGATGATGACCATTATAGTATTGTTAATAAGTATCTAAAATGAGTTATGACATAAATAATGCTTGCATTAAGGAACAAATAGTTCAATAATGGCCAAATGTTAAGTTATAACTCCAAATACATAAAAACAACCAATTAAGCTAGAAATAAGTTTAAAAATTAAAAATATATGTAATACAGGCGATAATATGCATGCAAATCTAGATTCAAACGATAGTGAAATAGGCATTTTACTTGTTGGACATGGAAGCAGTTTACCCTATGGACAGGAAGTTCTCCATAAACTGGCAGAAGAATATAGAAAAAATTCAGATTACCCAGTTGAAGTAGGATTCATGAATATAGCAGAACCATCAATAGCTGCTGCAGTTGATACCCTTAAAAAAAAGCAGGTGGAGAAAATAATCATTGTACCTGCATTTATAGCACATGGAATCCATACAAAGCAAGATATTGAATACGTTCTCCGCTTAAGAGATGATAAACGGCCATCAAAAATCCATAATTTTGATGAAAGTGAAAGAATTGATTTCGATGGGGAAATTATTTATACTGAACCATTTGGTGCTGATTCAAGGATCGTAGAAATAGTTGAAGAAAAGGTGAATAACTCAATTAAACCACTTGAAAAAGTTTAAAAAATTATATCATAATTTTAAAGTTTTTAACAAATTCCATAACTTTATGTGTATCTGTGGTAAAAATGGAGAAAATTATCGACTTCAAAAGATTTAAAAACGATCCTGAATATCGGACAATTATTTTAACTGTAATTTCAGGAATATTTCTTTTAATCAGCTGGTTGGGATTGCTAAAAGATGTTTTACCCTTTGATCCTGCCATAATAAGCATTGTAATCAGCGGTACCCCCATACTACTTGAAGCAGCAGAAGGATTAATCACCAGATTTGATTTAAAGGCAAATGTTCTGGTGAGCATTGCTCTCATTGCATCAGCTGCAATTGGCGAATACTTTGCAGCTGCAGAAATTGCAGTTATTATGATGATTGGAGAAATACTTGAAGATAGAACTGTTAGAAAATCACAGGAAAGTGTTAAAAAACTTATTCAGCTGACTCCACAGACAGCACGGATAAAGAGCTCTGCCGGAGAGAAAGAAATTTCTATTGAACAGGTAAAAATTGGAGATATTATCCTCGTCAGACCTGGAGAATCAATCCCTGTAGACGGAATTATAATAAAAGGACATACATCCATAAATCAATCCATTATTACAGGAGAATCAATGCCTGTTGACAAAACTGTGGGTGATGAAGCCTTTGTTGGTACATTAAACCATTTAGGGGCTATTGAAATAAAAGCAACCAAAGTTGGTGGAGATACTTCTCTTGCAAAATTGATAAGGCTTGTTAAAGAATCAGAAGATAAAAAAGCACCGGTTGTTAGAATTACGGATAGAGTAGCCACAGTAATTGTACCGCTTGCAGTGCTCGCATCTATAGTTACCTACTTACTGACCAGAGATATCACGCGGCTGGTCACAATTCTTGTTGTATTCTGCCCTTGTGCACTGGTACTTGCAACTCCAACAGCAATCATGGCAGGCATAGGCAATGCATCACGTAAAGGAATTTTAATTAAAAGCGGTGAAGCATTGGAAAATGCAGGAAGAATTGATACAATTGCATTTGATAAAACAGGTACAGTTACAAGCGGTAATCCAGAAGTAATCGATATTATTTCACTAAATAACAGATACGATGAAGATACTGTTCTATCACTGGCATCAGCAGCAGAAAAATTTTCAGAACATCCATTAGGTAAAGCAGTTTACGTAAAGGCAAAAGAAATGTCACTAAATATAGCTGAACCTCAAAAATTTAAAATAATACTAGGTAAAGGAGTTATGGCTTTAATAAATGGTAAAAATGTCATGGTCGGAAACCAAAAGATGATTGAAACAACTGAGGAACAGTCCCAGTTTATTAAATCCTATGAAAACCAGGGAAAAACTGTTTTGATAGTTGAAGTAGAAGATTCAGTAATTGGGCTGATAACTGTTGCAGATAAAATAAAAAATAAATCCATGGAAACAATACAGCAGCTCAAAGAGATGGGTATAAATAAAATTCTACTGATTACCGGAGATAATAAAAATGTCGCGCATTCAATTGCAAAACAGGTGGGTATAAATGATATTTACGCTGAACAGCTCCCTGAGGGTAAAGTGCACGTAATTGAGGATCAATTAAAAAATAACAATAAGATTTGTATGGTTGGTGATGGAATCAACGATGCCCCTGCTCTAGCCATATCCAATGTAAGCGTGGCAATGGGCGCACTTGGTGCTGATGTCGCCATAGAAACTGCAGACATTTCATTAATGTCAGATGATATAAGCAAAATTCCAGAATTAATCGACCTTTCAAAGAAAGTTATGGGCACAATAAATATAAATATAGCAGCGCCCATCTTAATCAACTTTGCAGCCATCATGCTTGCTGCATTTGGAATTATTGGACCTGTAGCTGGTGCTTTAATCCATAATTTGGGGTCGGTACTGGTAGTAGCTAATTCATCAAGATTGATAAAATACCGCATGAATCATAGCCCCCCGAAAAAAATTAAAAATTTAAATATGCATTATCCTCTTAAAACTGAAAGATAAAGTTTTAATAATTGTTTAAGGCACAGATTATATTCTTTTTTTGTAGAATTCCAAAAAAGCAGCAAACTTTATATACAATGAAAGATTTAGGTATACCTAACAATATTTAGGTGTACCTAAAAAAATTAAGAAAAATGTAATTTAAAAAGTTACTTTAAACTAAAATAAAGTGAATTAAATCTATTTAAGCTGCGTAAAAGACTTAAAACAGATAAACTTCGTTAAACAAAAAATCCGAAGGATTATAAAAATAAATCAATAAACTGGAGGCCATTTTATGCAATGCAAACTTTGCGGATGCATTTTTGATGAAACCAAAAAACCCGAAACCTGTAAACACTGTATAGGATCAAGTTGTAATAAAATTAAATGTCCCAACTGCGGATATGAAGTTTTACCTGAGTTTAAAATAGAATCCAAACTTGTAAACTTCTTAAAAAGGAGAATTAAAAGTGAGAATAAGTGAACCTGCAGAGAAAACACTGCAAAAGCTGTGGATATACTGGGTATACCTTGAAGGAAGCAGTAATGTACAAAAAGAACTGTATGATGAAACCGTAATTAAAGAACTTGAAAATCTAAAATTGATAGAACCCGAAAGCAATAAAATCTATTTAACTCCAGAAGGCTTTGAAGAATCCAGAAAAATAATAAAAAGATGTAAATTGTCTGAAAAATCAGAAAAATTGATTCATGAGGTTTTACTGTGAAAAATATGAAAATTGAATCTTCCAATTTTAAATTAATTAAAGAAAATACAAAGGACATATCTGCACATGTTCATCATGTACTGGTTCCAGATCAGCGTGCGGGTGCTGTGGAGGATCGTGTAAATGCGCCAAAAAATCGTTACCCCTCACACAAATGAAAAAAGGGCAGTCATGTAAAATAGCTTATATTAAACCGGGAAAATATGAAAAATCACACAATATACTGTCACTTTTACCCGGAAACGAAGTTAAAATAATTCAAACAGCCCCATCACCAGTATTTCAGGTAGAAAACATCCAGATTGCAGTAGACAGTGCCATGGGAAATAACATATATGTGGATCACTTAGAATAAAGTGTTTTAGAAACATCCCTATTACTATATCTCATTTTTTAAATATAATGATAAATGTTATTTAACCGTTTAAAGCAATATTCAGAACACATTAAAAACAGACATTTTTTTTATATAAAAATTTCAAAATTAAAAAAATAAAAAAGATTTTTAGTCTTTAATACACTCCAAACCTTCCAAACTTTCATAAAGGATAGGTAAAAATGCTCCGACATCTGTTACAACGCCCACAACCTGCGCGCTTCCCCTGTCTGCAAGTTTTGTAACTGTTGCAGGGTTTATATCTACACATATACTCTTTACGTATGATGGGAGTATATTACCAACTGCTATGGAATGGAGCATTGTTGCAATCATGATTACCATGTCAACGTCCTGAGCATATTTACGCATTTCATCTTGAGCCTGGATAACATCAGTTATAACATCTGGAAGTGGTCCATCATCCCTAATGGATCCTGCAAGCACGAATGGGGCGTTATTTTTAACACACTCGTACATGATCCCGCTTTTTAACACTCCTTTCTCAACAGCTTCTTTTATTGAACCTGCCTTGTTAATTTCATTAATTGCGTAAATATGGTGCCTGTGGCCTCTAACAACAGCTTCACCACTTTTTGTACATATTCCAAGAGAAGTTCCATATAGATCATTTTCAATATCGTGTGTTGCAAGGGCATTTCCAGCAAACAGTACGTCTATAATTCCTTCCCTTATCATCCTAGCTAAAATTGGAGCTGATCCAGTATGTACTATTGCAGGACCTGCTACTATAGCTATCTTTCCATTCCTCTTTTTAATTTCCCTGATTTCTGAAGCTATATTTTTTACTATGGATCTTACAGGCTTTTCAGAAGATGCTTCACTTGACATGAATTCAAAGACTCCTTTTTTACCCCTTGGCCTTTCAGGAGGTTCCACTTTGATACCTTCTCTTCCAACAGCCACTAAGTCTCCCTCTTCGATCCGCCCTATTGGCTTGCAAAATGCGCGTTTGCTTTCTGGATCAATTACAATCATACAGTCCATTTCAATGTCTTCAACTTCTATCCATTGCCCATTATATCTCACCTGTGTAGGGTGGTTGGTGGTGGAATAAAAGTCTTCAGGGAGAGTCTTATCTTTTGTGGATGGAACAAGTTCGATTTCCTTAATTTCAGAAATAACTGCCCCTATCTCGCTTAATTCATCAAGAATTTCACCTAAATGAGATTCATCATTTCCTATAACTCTGATTTTAGCATGGCTTACATCTTTTTTCTGTTTACCTATGTTAACATCAAGAATCTCAAAGTCCCCTCCCATATCCATTATAAGATCAAGGGTCTTTGGAAGTGTTAATGAATCTATTATATGACCTGAAAGTTTAATTTCTCTTGTATCCATAATAACATCTCCAATTTAGTCTAAATTAAAGTAATAATCCTTAAAATATTGATTAAATTTAAGTTGGTATACTTTTGGTATTTAAGTATGCAAAATATCATAAGATTTCTTTTTTAAATTGATTTTAAACTTTTTATCTCCAGAATTCTCATGTGACTATTTATTAATAAATCATGGTATATAAATTTTGAGAGGATTTTAAAAAAGGATCAAAGATAAAAATGAAATTAAAAGAAATATAAAAGGTTTATTACCAATATATATTGTTTTAATGCATTATTTTATAAAAATCAGACATAAAAATTGGAGTTGTAATTATTGCAATGGAACAAAAAAAACCAAACACCAAAAAATTGTTTAAACCATCCAGAACATGACTATAAATCAAAAATTAACTTACTGAACAGCTAAAAAATCATAGATAATTTTTGCACTGTTTATAGAAGTTATATCCCCAATTTCAGATGATGAAACTTCTACTAAATCAAATCCAATGACTTTCTTATCTTTTAAACAATGAATTAGGCTTTCCAGTTGAAATGGGTTTAATCCGCATGGAGATGGAGTACCAACACCCGGAGCATAAGCCGGATCAAGCACGTCAATATCTACAGTTACATATAACGGCCCTTCAATGTTCTTTATTACATTTTTAACCAGTTCTATATTTTTATTAACTTCATGAGGCGTGAAATATGTTATTTTGTTTTCCTTTGCAAATGACATTTCATCTGCAGAACAAGACCTTATACCAATCTGGATCATGTCTTTTGGATTTAAATCAAATATTCGGCGCATTACAGTAGCATGTGAATACTTTTCACCCATATATTCATCTCTTAAATCCATATGGGCATCAAAATGGATAATAGTAGTATTTTCAACATCAAGAGCTTTCAATATTCCAGAACTTATGGTATGTTCTCCACCTACAGCCACTGGAAGGATACCTTTATCTAAAATTTCTTTAACCGTAAATTCTATAATTGAAGATGTTTTTTCAAAATTACCTTGAATTACTTCAATATCACCAAAATCAAAAAGAGATACATCTAAATTTTTATCTAAAATTATGTTATATCTTTCAAAATTATAAGAAGCTTCACGAACTGCCCTTGGACCAAATCTTGAACCTGGTTTGTAGGTGGAAGTGCTATCAAAGGGAATGCCTATAAAACCAAATTTTTTAGTATCATCTGCTGATTCAACCTCACCCCATAATTTCGAAAAAGCAAATTGTAAAGGGCTTTCTGTATAAAAAAGCATTTTATCATCTATTAAAGGTATAATAATTGAAATATGTTAAAAACCCTGCAAAATCATCAAAAATCTCTCAAAAATCCATAGGATTTTTGGAGCACAAAAATCTCCGATTTTTGTAAGCTTCGATTTTTGTGAGCCTACAAAAACTGTTAAAAATTCATAAATTTTTGACGCATCGAATCGGAGATTCGAATGCTTTGTTTTTGTGGCCGAGGAAACTGTCAAAATCATAGATTTTGACCAGCAAAAAACAAAGTTTTGCATGTTTTGTTTCCTCCGGATAGAAAAATGCTTGCATTTTTCTATATTTTTAATTTTGCGGCCCGAAAAATCGTAGATTTCGAATGAAAGAAAATAATTGAAATTAATTCAATTATTTAACCCGCATAATTTTTTGTTTACCTAGAGCTTCAATATAGTCTACTTCTACACCTTCAACTATATCGTCTTTAAGTTCGTCAGGAATAGGTAGTTCAAAAGTTTCGTAACTTTCAATGTCCATAAGTTGAACTTCTTTTCCCATTAGAGCAAGAACTTGAGCTACCCTTTTATCGATTATAGGTACATCACATTTAGCATCTACAGGTTTTACAAGGCTTCTTTTCTGGTTATCGAATATACCAACAGCTTCTACTCTTGCTTTTGCAGCCCCGTGTTTTCCAGGGGATGATGTCTGGATACTTTTAATTTTTGATGCTTCACCATCTAATATGACATATTTACCTACTTTTAAGGTTTTTACTTCTACAACCTTCTTTGACATGTTATTTACCTCCAAAATTTCAAATTTTGGGGCCCTCGAACATTTTATGTTCGGGGCATCGAAAATCTTCAATTTTCGAATGTTCAGAAAATACTTCGTATTTCCTTCAACCTCCAAATTAAATTAATATTAAAGAACCTATAAAATTTATAGTGATACCAAATGACTAGCTCCAGACATTTGTAATTATAATTTTCCATAATGAGATAATATTATTAGAATCTATCACCCAATATAAAAATACATTTCACTATAAAAATATTTAAACATGAAATTAATATGTCTAACCAAATTTAGCTCTTTAACTAAATCTAAAAGATATTTTATTTGTGTATGTATATAAAAGTTTTATAGATAACTCCCAAACATTTCATGTTTGGAGCCGCCACAAAAAATGAAATTTTTTGTATGCGTTCAAATCATAGATTTCAATCTGTGCAAATATTATCAACAGCAGATTTTTAAATCCCTGTTAACATTTGCATCTAATTAGCGTATAATTTTTACACAATGAATGTTTTATTATCTATTAAAGTTAACTATATCTTTTTCAATATTTAAATCTATTAAGTGATAACAATGAAAGTAGCAATAACATCAGGAAAAGCAGAAGGTCCAAGTAAACTCAATGCATTCGATAATGCCCTGTTAGATGCAGGAATAGGCGACGTGAATTTAATAAAAGTATCCAGTATTCTTCCAGCAGGTTCACAATTCGTAGAACTCCCTGAACTTACAGCAGGAGACATGATAAACTGTGTTTTAGCCCATGCAACATCAGACAAAAAAGGAGATGTGATCACTGCGGTGATAGCCGTTGCAACATCTGATGATTTTGGCTGTGTTGTGGAGCATTCAGCTGTAAATGAAGATCCAGAAGAAATAAAAAAATATGCTGTCTTTATGGCAGAGCAGATGATGGAAATAAGAAAAATGAAGATAAACGAAATAATCGTTGAGGAGAAAAGCCATGTGGTGGAAAATGAAGGCTCAGTAATCGCTTCAATTGTTTATCTGGGGTAAAATCATGGAAAAAAAAGATATTGAATTTTGGAGGGCGGTTTCATATCGAATAATAACTGAAGTAGGTGAAGCCATTACTCCACTTGTAGGTAAGGAAAAATCAGGCGAAACCGTGAAAATGGGTGCCGATGGTACCCCCACCAAAATGATCGATGTCGTAGCAGAAGAAAAGGTTATAGAAATTTTAAAAAATACTGGAAGATCTATGACCCTCATAAGCGAAGAAATAGGCGAATATAAAATAGGGGACGGGACATCTGAAGTTGTTTTTGTAGTTGACCCCCTGGACGGGACCATAAATGCCCTTAAAAAAATTCCATTTTATGGAATTTCCATTGCAATTGCAGATTCATCCAGTAAATCATTGAATTCACTTACCCTGCAGGATATTGAAATTGGCTTTGTTAAAAATCTTGCAACTGGAGACATTTATGAAGCAATTAAAGGAGAAGGTGCTAGTTTAAACGGTAAAACTGCAGTTCCTTCATCAAGAGAAGATATTACTGGTTCTTTAATAGGAGCTTATGTTCGCGGGGCAATGACCCAAATGAATGAAATATGTAAAACTGTAAGGCGAATTAGGCTACTTGGTTCTGTTGCTACTGAGCTGTGTTATGTTGCCGATGGCACCTATGATGCTTTTTTAGATATCCGAGGGAACTTGAGGGTGGTAGATATAGCCGCCGCTAAACTCATAGTTGAAGAAGCTGGAGGCACTGTAACCAATGAACAGGGAAAAAGCCTGGATAATAAATTAGGTGTTACAGAAAGAACATCTATAATTGCAGCATGTAATCTAAACGTTCATGCAGACATAATAAACATTACGGAGGTTTTATGATGAGAATAGGGATTGCAGCACGCCTTGATATTCATAAAGCCATTGAACTTACTGATGACTTAACAGATTTTCTGATTAAAAATAGTGTAAAAGTTTTTTTAGATCCTGCCCTTGTAAAAAAACTTAATAAATATCATGATTCCGCCAGAGAAATTCAGGACATGGATGTAGATATTATCATTGCAATTGGGGGCGATGGAACAATTTTAAGAACCCAGAGCTTTATAGATGGAAAAAATATTCCCATATTTGGGATAAATATGGGTACAGTAGGATTTTTAACAGAAATAGGTCCTGAAGAATCATTCCATGCCATTAAAGAAGTTTTAAATGGTAATTATTTCATTGAAGAACGTACCCGCCTTGAAGTATGGCACAACAAGGATCTGGCACCAGCATTAAATGAAGTTGTTTTAATGACCAGGAAACCTGCAAAAATGCTTCATCTTGAAATAAGGGTTGATGATGAAATAGTTGAAGAATTAAGGGCTGATGGACTTATAATTGCAACTCCAAGTGGTTCTACTGCCTATGCAATGTCTGCAGGAGGTCCCATTGTTGATCCTCGTGTAAATGCATTTATAATAGTTCCAATATGTCCATTTAAACTTGGTTCGCGCCCTACTGTAGTATCTGGCGAAAGTATAATAAGTGTAAAGCTGCTTAGAGAAGGTAAAAAGGCCATAGCAGTTATAGATGGACAGGTTGAGGAAGAGATCAACTACATGGAAGAAGTTATATTTAAAAAATCAGACCAGCATGCTTATTTTGTAAGATTAACCAAAGAGTTCTATAAAAAAGTAAGAGAGAAACTTATAAAAGGTGGAATAGGTCTAGAATAACTATTTCTTTTTTATTTTTAGTGAATACACAGGAGCATATACTCAATGAATGCATTAATTGTAGACATGACACATGGAGGAAAATTAATAGCTTCAGAGTTTTCAAAATTAGATGATTTTAATGTCTTTGCACTAGATATTTATAATACCCTTTCTCTAGATGAAAAACTTTCTTTAGAGAAAAAAGGGATAAAATTTGTTGAAAAATCGTTTCTGGATGAAGCAAATGATGATGATTTTTTAATTATTGCCCCCGTACACTGTAACATCGATTCAAAAGTCGATATGACTCACCACGAAGCAGTTAATTTTCTGATGAAAGACAAGATTAATGTTCCAGTAATTGAAGTTACAGGAGTAAAAGGAAAGACCAGCACTGTAAAAATGCTCAAGGAAATATTTAAAAATTTAAACCCATTAATTTTAAGCAGTTTAGGTGTGGAAGTCGTAGAAAACCATAAAAGCACACTTTTAAAAAAAGATATAAGTATAACTCCAGCAAGTATCATTGAAGCGTGGCAGCTGGCTAATGATTATAAAAATATTGGAATCTGCATATTTGAAACTTCTCTTGGGGGAACTGGACTTGCAGATGCAGGTATACTTACCAATATAGCTGAGAATTACTCCATAGCATCTGGGGGGAAAACTGCAAGCCAGGCTAAAGCGCAAATATTTAAAAGCAGTGTAATAGCTTGCGATTTTGATTCAATCAATCAATTTTATTCAGATTTCTACAAAAAAACAAACACCTTTGGCAACAGTAATGCAAATGTCCGTGCATCTAATGTAAAATTTGGGCTTGATAAAACATGTTTTAATGTGGAGGTTAACGACCTTAAAACCATAGATGGAAGTATTTTAAACACTTCCTTCGATGTTTCAACTTTTGCACCTGCAGAACACCATTTAAACAACGTCCTCGGAGCTGTATGTGCCGCTTTAATTTTAAAAACTTCCATTAATCAGATCAAAACAGGGTTAAGAAACTTTAAAGGAATTGATGGCAGAACTTCCATAAAAAATTACAAAGGAAGCAAAATTATAGAGGAAATCAACCCTGGAATTAATGTTACGGCCATTAAAAAATCAGTTAAAATGATTCAAGATCTAGAAAATCCAGTAATTATTTTTGGGGGCAAATATGGAGTAACCTGTGAAGAAATAGATGAAAAATCCACTGCAAGGTTTTTTAATTCTATGGACTCTAAAATTCAGCTTATACTTGTTGATGAACTTGGCAAAAGTATCGCAAACATGATAAAACGAAAATATAAGTATATTGACTTCGATAATGCTATTGCTGAAGCCTCCCAAATGAATTCTAAAATGATTCTTTTGATATACAGATCTAATTTTTCAGATCTTGCCAGAAGATAATTTAAATATGAAAATTTTGAAATTATATAAAAATCTAGGATAAATCTTAAATTATATAC
The DNA here is from genome assembly GCF_038562635.1 of Methanobacterium sp. Classification (NCBI taxonomy): domain Archaea; kingdom Methanobacteriati; phylum Methanobacteriota; class Methanobacteria; order Methanobacteriales; family Methanobacteriaceae; genus Methanobacterium; species Methanobacterium sp. Next base: position 413,556 of record NZ_JBCFBO010000002.1, read on the forward strand.
CTAAGGATCAATAAACCAATTTTTATAAAGTTATGATGTTATGACAATTCTTATAAAGTTATGATCTAAATGTGAAATTATTCACAAAAATCTTTTTAAAGGTCATTGATGAACATTCAATATGGAGTTGGAAAAACTATGTATTATTTTAAGCATTCGAAAATCTATCGATTTTCGATGTTTGAAAATAGAAGATTTTTCGTTGTTACGAAACTGAAAGTTAGAGAAACTTCGTTTCTCTACAACAAAAATCTTCGATTTTTGAAGTTTCGTAAACACCAAACACGAAGTGTTTGAGTGCCGGAGGAAACATGTTTCGGCCCCGAAAACTAAGCTAAAGAAAATGTTTACAAAATCTACGATTTTGTAACATGTGAAAATTTTTAATTTTCACGGTTGCAAAACTCCATTTTGCAAACAGCAAATACGAAGCATACAAATACGAAGTATTTGTTGTGTCAAATCACAGATTTGACAACATTCGAAAATTTTTAATTTTCGATGTTTGCGAATTGCAAATTCGCAACCGTAAAAAATCTACGATTTTTTACATGCGCCAAAATTCATTGAATTTTAGAAAATGCTTTGCATTTTCTAACCTTTGGAAATCTTTGATTTCCAATGCTCAAACGCTTCGCGTTTGACAGTCCCAAAAAAATCAAAGATTTTTTTGAGGATTTTGGCAGTGTTTGTATGCTCCGCATTTTCTGTGCATAAAAATCTTTGATTTTTTAAAGTTTTCGAAGGCCGCAAAATTAAAAATATAGGAAATGCTGTCAAAATCTTTGAATTTTAACGCGTGAAAATCAAATCTTTCAAAAATCTTAGATTTTAGAGGGATTTTTGATGATTTTGCAGGATTTTAATTTATTAAATAATTTGGAGAGGATTCTTTGAAAGTTGGCACCCGGGGAAGCAATTTAGCAGTGACTCAAACGAAAAGTATAATCAGTCAGTTGTCTAAAATAATAAACAAAGAAATAGATATGGAAATAATTAAAACTACCGGAGATAAAATCACTGATTCTCAACTTTATTCCATTGATGTAAAAGGCATATTCACCAAGGAACTGGACAAAGCAGTTCTAGAAGAAGACGTTGATTTTGCAGTACACAGTTTAAAAGACCTTCCCACAGAACTCGCAGGTGACCTTGAAATAGTAGCCGTTCCAGAAAGAGAGTCCCCAAATGATGTGCTTATATCTTCACATAAATGGGATGAACTCCCTGAAGGGGCATCTATTGGGACAAGCAGCCTGAGAAGGGAAGCTTTTTGTAATTATCACGGCAAAAAATTGAATATTAAACCCATAAGAGGAAATATAGATACAAGAATTAAAAAAGTGATTAGTGGAGAATACGATGCAACCATAATGGCAGAAGCTGGCCTTAATAGGCTTGGTCTGGCCCATCATATCAAAGAAATATTTCCAGTAGACTATTTCACTCCTGCAGCCGGGCAGGGAGCATTAGCTGTAGTTGCAAGGCATGACAGCAGTGTTAAGAAAACTTTAGAAAAATTAAATCATTTTAATTCAGTACAAGAAATAGCAGCTGAAAAAGCTGTGCTTGCAGAACTTGGAGTAGGGTGTCAATGGCCGCTTGGAGTATCTGCAAAGGCAAATGGCAATAAATTAGATGTTTACAGTATTTTATTAACAAAAGAAGGCGATGTACTGTCTGAGACCAAATTAAGCGGATCAATAAACGATGCAGAAAAATTAGGTAAAGATGTTGCAAAAATAATGGAGGATTATGTGTGAATAAGGTAAATGTGGGCGTAATTGGTGTAGGAGCTATGGGAGTTCACCACGCCAGAGTATATTCTGAACTTGAGAATGCTAATCTGATGGCTATATCTGATCTTATGAGAGAAAAATCAGAGGAAGTTGCTAACCAATACAATACACGGGGATTTGTAGATTATATGGATATTCTTAAAATGCCTGAAATAGATGCTGTTAGTGTATGTGTTCCTACTACTCATCATTTTAATGTTGTTATGGATGCAATAGAGCATGGTAAACATGTATTGGTAGAAAAACCAATAGCATTTACCTTAAGAGAAGCAGAAGCTATGGTAAAAGCTGCAAAAGATGAAGGTGTTAAACTTGCAACTGGGCACGTTGAAAGATTCAACCCTGCTGTAGGAAAGGCAAAAGAACTTATAAAAGATAATGTTATCGGTGAAGTTGTATCTGCATCTGCAAAAAGAGTAGGTCCATTTCCTCCACGAATTAAAGATGTTGGAGTTATAATAGACCTTGCAATACACGACGTAGACATAATGTACCACCTTTTTGACAGCCCAATATCTCGAATATATGCTAATATGGGAAGCAAACTTGAAAAATGTGAATATGAAGACCATGCAGAAATAATGAGCAGTTTTAAAAACGGCATTATTGGTATGCTCGAAGTGAACTGGCTTACACCATACAAAAAGAGGAAATTAGAAATAACAGGTGTAGATGGAATAATTTCCATTGATTATATCGATCAAACAGTTCATGTATACGGAAAATCTACCCAAAATGTAGATATAGAGTACAAAGAACCATTAAGGGAAGAATTAAGTTCATTTTTAAATGCAGTGGATAACGGTGAAGATCCTAAGATCACTGGTAAAGACGGAATATATGCACTTAAAGTTGTAACTGCAGCCATGAAATCTGCAAAAGATAATCTTCCTGTTGAAATAAACGGTTACTAACACTGTCTTTAAAATGTCGATGCATATTTTAGCTTTTCGACATTTAAACTTTTTTTTAGATGATCATAATTTAAAATTGTGATAAATTAAAGATTATCAGTTATAGAATTCCCATATATTTTTATTTCTCAAAAATCAAACCATTGTATAATGTCTGTTTAGTAACAGATAAAAACTTATATTGCAATATCTTAAAAATTAAGTATGTATATTATTAGAAATAATCCTCAATTAAATTGGACGTGTTTTTATGAATGAAGAGCTTATAAAAAGGGCTTATGAACTAAGAAGCAGGGGCTTTACCACTGGAGAAATAGCAGATGAACTTAATGTCTCTAAGGACACCGCCAGATGGCTTATTTTACAGGTAACTGGTAAAAAAATGGAAGAAGGAACCCAAAAAGCTCCAGTTGATTTCGCCATAAACTGGAAAAACTTAGGTAGCAGTTCTACACGAATGATGCATGTATCTGCAGCCATGGCTGATTTAGCTTTAGAATATGGTGATGTTGAAGTAGTAGTAGGTATAACTGTAAGTGGAGTACCATTTGCAACCATGATGGCAGAAATAATAGATGCAAATATAACCATATTCCACCCTATAAAACACAGAAAAGAGGAAGATGCAAGGGGAGCAATAAGCAGTAACTTTGCATCAGTTGAAGGTAAAAAAGTCGTAATTGTGGATGACGTTATAACAAGCGGAAGAACTGTAAACGAAGCGATAAATATATTAAACGACCTTGGAGCAAATCCGCTTTGTGCTGTTGTTTTGATTGATAAAAAAGGAATAGATGAGATTGAAGGCGTTCCTGTTGAGTCATTGATTCGTGTAAGCAGGTTAGGATAAAATTATCCTTTAAAATTATTTTTATTTTTAATCCCTTTTTCTTAAATTATTTAAAAAAAAATCAGAATCTATTTTATCTAAACTACTTTTTAAAATTAAATAAAAAAAATAGAGATAGAACTCTGTGTTCTATAGCTAAGTATAGTATCAATATCATCAAATGCGCGTAATAACTGCATCTCCTCCACCTTTTTTTAAAAAAGTCCTCAAAATCAGAGATTTTTGGGGCATGTGAAAATCTATCAAAAATTTATAATTTTCGATGCATGCAAAATTCTACGAATTTTGCTGTTACGAAATTGAAAATTTTGTAAACATAGAAAATCAAAGATTTTCTAATGTTTCAATTTTCACGGTCACAAATCTTCGATTTGTAAACACCAAAAAATTCTACGAATTTTTGAGCGGTGGTCAAAAAATGCAGAAAAATCGTAGATTTTTCTGCCCAGAAAACTTCCTAAAAAAATCATTAAAAAAGATAGATTATGTTCTATATCTAAGTATAGCAGCAATACCACCAAATGCACGTAATAACTGTATTCCTTCCTCTGTTTCAGTTGAAATTATCTCAACATCAGATCCGCCTTCTTCAGCCATGTCAACGAATTCATCGATGATGTCCCTTGTTCCAACCACTTTCATTATTTCTCCACACTGAGGGCACTGCTCGTTTTCTATTTCTTCAGATTTTTTAATAGTTTTTCCTTCAGTATACGCACATGCAGGGCATTCACATGTTTCACGCTTGTAACTAACATCTTCAGATAAAAGAAGGACTTCAACTGCACCCATTTCAAGATTTCGCCTTACATCTTTTTCTCCATAAGATGAAAGCCCATCTTCGTTTATGAGTTCCTTTAAAAACCGTTGTACAAGCTTTTTTTCACGCATGATATCCATTTCATTTAAAACGTCCATGGACTTGTCGATGACTTCCCTTATACCAAATTCACCAGTGTATGATGTATCTACAGTGGTTATAACCTTATTTTTAATTTCATAATGCATATAATCCCCTTCAAGGAACTCTTCCTTAGTATGTCCTGGTCCACCCAGTACTACTCCTTTTAAGTCAGGGATTGGTAAGAAAGCATCGTTAATATGATGCCCTATTCTTTTTAAGAACTCATGAGCTGCAAGGTCAATTAAACGATCAAACCTTCGCTGAGATTGTCCACCTGCTTTGTGCTTACCTGGAACACCACTAGTTAATGTTTTAACAATATCAATTCGTTTACCACGTAAGACAGCAATTGTAGCTTCTTTTCTGTCCAGTACCGCAAGCCCATATGTTTCCTTTACATCCAACATATCCTGAAGCGGTTCCAGATAAAATTCAGAATTACAGTGATATGTGTAAGTTTGTATAACTTCTGGCGGCTCAAAAACGTAAGTTTCCATTTTTTCAGTACCAGGACCGCCCTTAGGGATCATCCCAACAAAAAGAAGTAATCCATGTTCCGGAGGTTTTGGGAATAACTTCAATTTTTGCACGATTACTTCAATTGCAGACTGTACATTCTTTTTGGTTTGTTTACTCTTAATGTTAGCACTTTGACTTAATTCTTCTCTCATGTGCTTTACAACATCACTCACTTGCTTATCTGGAGGAATATAAACTGATACAAGTTCAGTTCCCCTTCCTTTTTTATCTGCGAGTTCTTCAATCGTTCTTTTAAACTCGTATAACTCTTTTGATGACACTTCAGCCAAAAAAATCACTCCTTAATAATAGTAATAGTAAATTAGTTCATTATATCAACATAATTTAGAATATCAGAACATGAGCTATTTAATTTATATCATATCTACAATATATAAATTAAAATTTTACCCGTAAATTAATTCATTATTATCCCCATAATTTAGAATATCAGAACATAAGCTATTTAATTTATATCATATCTCCAATATATAAATTAAAACCTTACTAGTAAATTAGTTCATTATTATCCCTATAATTTAGAATATCAGAACATAAGCTATTTAATTTATATTATATCTTCAATAATATATAATTAAAACCTTACTAATTCTACTTTATAATTTAGAATTATATTTATTTAAGTTACATTGACAGTTAATATGGTGATGATAATATGAAAATTGTGGTCGCAGTAGGCGGATCTATAATAATTAAAGAGAATAACCATGAAAAATTTAAAGATTATGCCGATGTTTTAAGAAGTATGAATGATGAACATAAGTTATTTATTGTAGTTGGTGGTGGAAAACCCGCTCGGGAATACATTGGAATTGCAAGGGATCTTGGAGTTTCTGAAGCAGCCTGTGATGATATAGGAATTGATGTTACACGATTGAATGCTAAGCTTTTAATTATGGCCCTTGAGGAAGATGCATATCCAAAAGTAGCTAAAAATTTCCATGAAGCAATGGAATTTTCAGTATCTGGTAAGATTGTAGTTATGGGTGGAACTGAACCTGCCCACAGTACAGACGCTGTCAGCAGTATCCTTGCAGAGTTTGTAAATGCTGATCTTTTGATAAACGCCACATCAGTGGATGGATTATACGATAAAGACCCAAATAAGAACAGCGATGCTAAAATGTTTGAAAAAATTACCCCTACAGAAATGATGTCTATTTTAAGCAGTAAAGAAACCAAAGCAGGTACTTATGAGTTTTTCGACAGCACTGCAATACAAATAATTAAACGATCAAAAATAAAGACCAGAATTGTAAATGGAAAACATGCTGAAAATATTCAAAAAGCAGTTTCCAGCGAAATAGGGACTACAATCATCCATGAATAAAAAAATCAGCACACCATCTAATTTTTCATAATTCATAGTAGTCTTTATAAATATGAAGGACATATGGGTACATAAAGTATTCAAACATCATTTTTTTTATATGAGTTAAGATGGTTAAATAACGGATACATATTTTTAAACTTTTGATTAAAAGTTCAACTTTAAATCAATTACAATTAATTAAAATTGAGGTGTATTAATATGACAAAACCACACAAACACTGTCCAGTATGCGGAATATCAATTCCGCCAGAAGAACGATTTTGCTCACCTAAATGCGAAAATACATATGCAGAAAGAGCTAGAAAAGTCGGCAAGTCAAGGAGAATATTTTACATAGCCCTTGCTGTAATTATTGTAGTTTATCTTTTGTACATCTTTAGAGGAAGCATATTCTAGATTCCTCTTAATTTCTTATTTTAAATATTGAAATCAATTAGTTAATGTCTTAATCAAAAGATTGTTTATAGTGCTTGTAATATTGAGATAAAAAATAGGATTTAATCCATAATAAAAACTAATAAATAAAATACAAATTATCAGTTCCTATATAAAATAAACTGTTTTAAGCCTAATAAAAATTAAATTGAGTAACTACGTTATAATGTGTGTATTACCCATAAATATTTAAAAAATAGAGTTTTATAGGGTAACTATAAAGTTACACCCATATCAAGCTGTTCTGTAAGCTCTTTGTATCTGTTACGGATGGTTACTTCAGTTACACCTGCGATGTCTGCAACATCCCTTTGAGTTTTTCTTTCACCAAGAAGCACAGATGCTATGTATAAAGCTGCTGCTGCAACTCCGGTTGGTCCTCTACCCGATGTAAGACCTTTTTCCATAGCTTTTTCAATTATTTCAATAGCTTTGGATTGTACTTCACCAGATAAGCTTAACTCACTTGCAAATCTTGGTACGTAATCAACTGGAGATGTTGGTGGTAATTTTATGTTAAGTTCACGTGTTAAGAACCTGTATGTTCTTCCAACTTCTTTTTTACTTACTCTAGAAACTTCTGCAATCTCATCAAGAGTCCTTGGAACGTTACATCGTCTGCATGCTGCATATAATGATGCTGCAACGACTCCTTCTATACTTCGTCCTCTTATGAGTTTGTTTTCAACAGCGCTTCTGTAAACAACTGAAGCTGCTTCTCTCACACTTCTAGGTAAACCCAGTCTCGAAGAGTCTCTATCAAGTTCACTTAAAGCAAATGCAAGGTTCCTTTCTGTGGCACCAGAAATCCTTATCTTTCTCTGCCATTTCCTTAAACGGTACCATTGAGCACGGTTCCTGGCAGGAATATCCCTACCGTAGATGTCCTTATTCCTCCAATCGATCATGGTACTTAAACCTTTATCGTGAATGGTATAAGTTATTGGAGCACCTACCCTTGTCCTTTTATCCCTCTGCTCATGGTCAAATGCTCTCCATTCTGGTCCCATATCAACTAAATTATCATCGATAACCAGTCCACACGCACCGCATACTATTTCCCCGCGTTCGTGATCGTTAATGAGTTTGTCAGAATTGCATTCCGGGCATCTTGTTTCGACCTTTTCAATTTCTGAAACGTCGTATTTCATCTTTTCTTTCGTTTTTTTCGCCCCCATTTTTTTATAGGTTTTGATGATATATACAAGCTCTCTCCAACTCGCTTTTCAAGATTTTTAGTGTTTTTTGCGTAGACTTTGACTGATATATACGGTTTTTTGGTAGGTCCAAAGAAATCGTGAACAGTTCCAATTCTTTTTTTATCTTCAGTAAAAACAGGTAGTCCAAAACCAGGCGTTTTATCGGATCGTAGTATGATCTTGCCCTTGTTGGAGATGTGCGATATAATTCCTAATTTTTTCAGTTTATCATCAACCGATAATTTTATATATTAATTATAGTGTGCAGAAGTTATATATAAATGTTTCGATATTTTTAAATAATAAATGTTAATCTCTAATATAAATCTTTTGAATTTATAACCTAACATTTAATCCTAAAACTAAAAATTACATATAGTAAGATAAATCTATAATCCAATTTTAATCTAAAATACAAAAACCATGAGCACAGGCATCTGAAGTTTCTAAAATCTATAAAGTCCCAATCAAACTTAAAATAGAGGATCCTAATGAATAATAATTCTTAAAAAATTATGCTTCTAATCCTAAATTACTTGATACCATATCAAGCTTGAGCTTTTGAACTTGTCTTTTTTTCTTTATAGATTTTACCGTAGTAAAACGTTGCAAGGGCTCCAATAGACGTTGGAATAACATAACTTACCACACGATCCAACAAAGATACTGCGAGGACTATATCTGGAGAAACACCTACCGGCAGGAAAAGGGCAATCATTACAGCCTCACGAATACCAAGAGATCCTGGTATATTCGGGATTATAGAAACTACAAATGCAACGGTATAAATAATTACCACCGGTAAAATTGGAGGATGGTAACCTACAGCCACAAATGTTAAATAAAAACGTAAACTATCTATTCCCCACATTAAAAAAGAGATTAAAATACCTACAACAAACATCTTACGATCTTTAAGTACTCCCTGAAAACCAGTAGTAAAGCTTTCGATATATCCTATCAGTTTATCGTGAATACTGCTAAAAGATGTCTCTTTAGACGTTAATTTCTTTGCAAAAGGATATATACGCTTTGCAATAGAAATGACCAATCTGGTAGCGACCTCTTTCTTATAACCAACATATATCATAAGTCCAAAGATAATTATAACCATTATAATCAGGATAATGATTATCAAACTAAGCCAGAATCCGGCATCCAATGTGAATATTAAATATATAGTAAGTATAGAGACCAGTACAAATGGGAAAAATTCAAAAACCCTATCTGCAGTGGTAGATGCAAACCCAGTTTCAAATGGAATACCTTCAAACTTATCAAGAAGATATGCACGTAATGGTTCGCCTCCAGCTGCACCGGGAGTAACATTGTTCCCAAAAATGCTCGAAAACAGCATTAAGATAATCTGTTTAAATTTAGGTGCCTTATCGAGAATATCTAAAATAAATTTCCACCTTACAGCCCACATAAGTATCATAACAAGTTCTAAAACCAGCGTAAACAACATTATCGTTAAATTAGTGTGATCTAAAACACTTAAAATTTCATCTAAGCCTATAAAAAAAGATACTAAGAATATGATGAATAAACCCGCAGCAAACGATAGTGCAATTTCCAGTTTATGATCCTTTATAAATTCTGTGGTGTTCTGCATATTAAATCCCTGTAAAACTAGTATTATCCTTAAATTAGTACCCTAAAAACATCTTCATAATTTATGTGAATATAAACTTATATAAAGGTTTTTCAAGCAGTAATCTAATTAACATATGTTTATAAATAAAAACAAATTATTAGGATTAAATATCTAATTTAATCCAAGTATATCTGAAAAAGAATAGCCTTTTTCAATTTTTGAGATGATTTGAGCCTCATTTCTTTTAATACGTAATGTTTCATCTATAACGTCTTTTAAATGATCATCGGGTACAACTACGACCCCACATTCATCTCCTATAATTAAATCATGAGGATTAACAGTTACATCTCCACAGGTTATTGGAATATTAATTTTACCTTCTGCTTTTGAGCTTCCAGCATTAGGAACAATAGTCTTTGAGAATACGGGATATTTTAATCTTTTTACTGCTCCAACGTCCCTTACAGCCCCATCTATTATTGTACTTATTATTCCTCTCTCTTGCGCTGTTTTTGAGGCTAATTCACCCCATACAGCTTTATCATCACCTTCAACCTGAATGACAAGAATTTCCCCCTCTTTAGCCGCTTCAATAGCCTTAATACTTGTGCCCCAATCATCAGCCATTGTACTGGCAGTTACTGCCCTTCCAACGATGGTCTTATCAAATAAGGGTTTAATTCCCGAAAGCACTCCAGGATTACCTGTTACTTTGTTTAAAGCATCTGAAACCTGAGAGGTATTAAGATCCAAGCGGGCTAATTTAGAATCAGAAAATTTGGGTGAAAATAATTCTAAGATGCTTTCAGGTGAAAGCTTCTTCTTATTTTTCATATAAAATCAGTCCTGAGGTGTTGTAACTTCTTCAACAAGTTTTTTACCTGCAACAACCTCGTCAACACTGTGAATTGAACCACCATATTGCTTAATTGCTTCACTTATTTGTTCAAAATTTAAATCATTTCCCTGCATTGTTACTTTAACGTTCTCTGTCTCTTTATCTATTTCCATTAAAGTAACATTTACACCATCTACTCCTTCTATTTCACTTAAATATTTTGCAAAATATGGTATATTTGGTTCATGAGGTTTTAGTATATCTAAAACAATCCTTATTAGGCCTTTTGCCAATTTAATATCCTCCAATTTTAGTAGTTAATAAATCATATTTCTACAATATCATTTAAAACTTTACATTTATATCAAAGTTTTAAACGAAAAACTATATTATTTACATAATTCTGATTTAAATAGTCTACTAACCGATCATTTGATACAGATCAGAACTTAAACTTAATAATAAAATGTATTAAATGGTTTAATTATTTATAATTAATACTTGTTTTGAATGTTCAATTATTTATATAAGATAGACTATATAATCTCATAGATACTATTTAGACATTTCATAAAAAGGGCTTACCATGAGTTTTAGAAGATTATCTCGCATTGTTGAAGAGCTATCATCCTGCGTAGAACAAGGAATGCCAATTCTTATCGAGGGTAAGAAAGACGAAGAGGCTTTAAGAGAGTTAGGTATTACTGGTAATATCATCAAAGTTTCAGGTTCTGGTCTTAAACTCTTTGAAATTGCAGAAATAGCCGCCAAGACATCTTCAAAAGTCATTATACTGACAGATTTTGATAAAAAGGGAAATATACTTGCAAAAAAACTGTCAGAAGATATACAGAGCCTTGGCTCTCATCCTGATCTTAATATTAGAAAAAATATTATAAAAATCACGCGAAGATATATTAAAGATATAGAAAGTCTTCCAAAACATATGAAACAATTAGAATTAGAAATAAATCCTTATGGTAATTACCTATAATTATTATCAAGGGATTTCCGCCGAAATGGAAAGCCCAGCCTTAATGATCTTAATCGATTCAAATGTATCTATAATTACAATAATAAAGGAGGCCCATTATGGGAAAAGGAGAAGAAATAAGTACAACTAAATACCTCATTCACGCTCAAATTAACGCTAACGGAATTGTAGAAAAGCCAGATGTCGTCGGTGCGATCTTTGGACAGACAGAAGGGCTTTTAAGCAATGACCTTGATTTAAGAGAATTACAAAAAACAGGACGTATAGGGAGAATTAAAGTCAACATCAATTCAAGGGGAGGGCGTTCAAAAGGAGAAATTGTAATCCCTTCAAGCCTCGACAGGGTTGAAACTGCAATTCTTGCAGCATCACTTGAAACCATTAATCGTGTAGGACCTTGTGAAGCTTATATACAGGTTTCTAAAGTTGAAGATGTAAGAGCGGTTAAAAGAAGGAAAGTTGTTGACAGAGCAAAAGAATTATACAAAGGCATGATGGAAGAAGTGACTCCCGAAAGCCTTAAAATGATAGAAGAAGTAAAAGAAGCCATGAGAATTCATGAAATAACTGAATTTGGTGATGAAAGGCTTCCTGCAGGACCTAATGTTTCCACTTCAGACGCTATCCTTGTAGTTGAAGGAAGAGCAGATGTCCTGAACCTCCTCAAATATGGAGTAAAAAATGCAATAGCAGTAGAAGGCGTAAGTGTACCTAAAACTGTTGCAGAATTAACTAAAAATAAAACTGTAACTGCATTTGTCGATGGAGACAGAGGCGGAGAACTTATACTAAAAGAATTATTACAAGTTGGTGAAGTAGATTACGTCACCAGAGCTCCAAGAGGAAAAGAAGTTGAAGATCTAGAAAAAGAGGAAGTAATGGTAGCTTTAAGGGACAAGGTACCTGTTGAACAGATGTATCATGATCTTGGAGTTAAAGTTGAAAAAATAGAAGAAAAAGAAAAAGATAAAGCTGAAGATAAAATTACTGTTCTTCGAAATGTATTAAAAGACCTGGAAGGTTCAGGTAATGCAGAGATCTTCGATGACGCTTTAAACATCTTAAAGGAAGTTAAAGTTGAAAATCTCTATGATGAACTTAAAAACATCGAAAATAATACATATGCAGTAGTATTTGACGGTGTTATAAGTCAGAGATTAATAGACATTGCAAAGGAAAAAGGACTTAAACACGTTGTAGCAGTCAGAATGAGTGACGTGGTTAAAAAACCAAGTCCAATTAAAGTTATAACAAGATAATTTTTTTAATTTCCACTTTCGGGTGGAAACCCTTCTATTTAATAATTCATAAATTTAAGCGCCGCTTGGGATAGTTATTTAATTAACATCCCAAAATCCACATTCCAGGGGTATTTATTATGTATGTTAACATGAAAAAAGAGTTTTTAGGAGATATAGAAACTACAAAAGACATTTTAATACCAAAAGACCCCTTAAATAGAGTTATCGGGCACGATGATATTATAAAATTTGTAAAAATTGCTGCAAAGCAGAGGAGAAATCTGCTGCTTGTGGGACCTCCAGGAATTGGAAAATCATTGATAGCCCAGGCAATTTCTTTTCATTTAACCAAACCTAATGAAGAAATAACCGTTGTACACAACCCTGAAAGACCTGAAAGGCCTTTTGTTGAACTAAAAACGCGAAAAGAACGGGAAAATGAAAGAATAGATCTACAAAAAGCAGAAGGAGATATTGTAGATCCTGCTGAAGTCCCAGATGCAGTTGCAGAAAGACTGGGGTTTAGATGCATCCACTGTGGAAGTTTCAACAGCGCTTATCAAAGCATATGCCCCGACTGCGGGGGAGACAAATTTTCACATATCAATGCCAGACGAAAACACTTGGGTGATCTCCTCGGAATGTTTGAGATGAACAGCGGCCCCATAAGCATACCCCAGGATAGAGTAACAACAACCAGAGTTAAAAATGGGAAAGAAGAAGTTGTAATCTATGAAAGAATTGATGGGGACCAAATTAAAATACTTGACCAGCACGCTCTTGAAAAACGGCGCGAACTTGTGGATGAAAAACCAAAAAATGTCATAGTTCCACTTAAAAGAAAATTATTTATCCAGGCAACGGGAGCAAGTGAAACTGAACTTTTAGGTGATGTCAGGCATGATCCTTATGGAGGACATCCAGATTTAGGAACGCAGCCCTATGAAAGAGTCGTACCTGGCGCTATCCATGAAGCCCATGAAGGCGTTCTTTTTATAGATGAAATAGTCCATATTGCAAGATTACAGCGTTATATATTAAGCGCTATGCAGGACAAAGTATTCCCAATTATAGGCAGGAATCCACAAAGTGCTGGAAGTTCAGTTAAAGTTGAAAATGTTCCATGCGACTTTATTTTTGTTGGAGCATGTAATATCAGAGATATACAGTACATCCTGCCACCATTACGTTCAAGAATACAGGGAGAAGGTTATGAGATCCTCATGAAGACAACAATGCCTGACACTGAAGAAAATGTTGCAAAACTTGCACAGTTTGTAGCTCAGGAAATTGAAATGGATGGTAAAATACCTCATGCATCAAAAGGGGCTGTTAACATCCTAATTGACGAAGCCAGGAAAAGGGCAAAAGTTATTGATGAGCAAAAAGATTCTTTAACTCTCAGATTAAGAGATCTTGGCGGTGTTGTTAAAATGGCAGGTGATATGGCTGTAATGGAAGGTGCAGATCTTATAATTGAAAAACATATGAACTTTGCCGTAAATAACGCTATTTCAATCGAAGATCAAATTCTTAAAAGGTATAATTCCTTTGAAAATGCTATTCAAAAAGATCTATCCAGTTCTCAGAGCATGGGAAATGGAAAAGGATACAGACCAAATGAAAGTGTAGACAGAAGCTATATGTAGTAAAACTTATGTAGTATAACCCCTAAACCAAAATACGCTATTATCTAATTTCAATTAAAAACAAACATGCCATAGCTGATACCATGAATCCATATTCTAATCACGTGAGAAGGAACGGGGGAGAAGTTGTTTCTGAAGCACACAGCTATGACATGGATAAATCTATTTTAGAAGAATATGATTTTCCCGAAATGATAGAAGATTATCTCATTGAGCTTGAGATAAGAAACTACTCGAGAAATACCATTAAAACATATAAATCAATAGTTATTAATTTTTATAATTTTTTACTTGCAGAAAAAAACCTCACTGATGAAAGACGAGTTTTAAGGGCATTTAAAAAGTATATAACCCACTTGAAACGTGACAAAAACGTTTCACAGAACTACATATACCTTGTAACAGTTGTGGTGAAAAAGTTCTTTGAATTCGGCGGTATCCACATTTTAAATGAAATTAAAACACCTAAACGAACTAAATCACTCCCTAAACATCTAAATGAGCAGGAAGTGAAAAACCTGATACACGCCTTTGATAAAGCAGAAAACTTATCCAAGCATGCCCAACTTAGAAATCTCAGAAATAAAGTTATTTTAGCTTTACTTTATTCATCAGGTCTTAGGGTTTCAGAACTGGTATATCTCCATACTGATAATGTTGATCTAAGAGAAAGGACAATAAGAATTCGTGGAAAAGGAGAGAAGGACAGGATTGTGCTTTTTGACGATGCAACAAAATTATTAATCGAAGAATATATTGAAAAAAAAGATGATGACACCCCATTTCTCTTTGTAAACAGGTCTGGAAATCATTTAACTCCAAGATATATTCAGATGATGATTAAAGACCAGGCTAAAGCTGCAGGGATTAAGAAAAAGGTAACTCCCCACATTTTAAGGCACTCTTTTGCAACCCACCTTTTAAAGAACGGTGTCGATATCAGGGCTATTCAACAGCTTTTAGGACACGCCAACCTGAGTACTACCCAGATTTACACCAGCGTAGATATGCACACACTCAAAAATGCTTATGATAAGGCTAAGTCTGTTTATGAGAATTAAATCCATACTAAGAGCTAATTCTATTTTCAGTGTTATAATTATCTAATTTTCATAAAAGCCAAATACTTCTTTTTATAATAATAAAAATATGGAAAATAATATTAAAAAAGTGATCTGTTCTGCAATACAGTCCAAAAAAATGATCCAGTTCAACTACGAAGACAGCACCCGCGTAGCTGAACCCTACTGTTACGGAGAAAGTAAGACTGGGAATGAAGTCTTAAGAGCTTTCCAAGTTAAAGGAGGCAGCAAATCAGGTACACCTGTTGGATGGAAACTATTTAGGGCTTCTAAAATGGAAAATATAACCTTTACTAATGAATACTTTGCAATTAGACATCATTATAGTAAAGAACCTGTTATTAAAAATTTATACTGCTGCATTAAGTTGTAGAATTATTAAATCCTAAATCATTAATTCTTAAATTAATATATATTAAATTAATTTAGGATTTATCCTCGAGTATGCATCCAATAAATAAAGCGACGTATTTTGATTAAATTTAGGGTTTATTTTAATTAATAGAGTAATTCTTACTAATAATTTTTAATTTAATTTGATTGTGGCATTCCTAAAAAATTACGGATATTTTTATAAAATAAGCTGCAAAATAAAACATTGATGAATAATGAGTCAGTACCAGTTGAAGACAGAAACAATTTAAGAAGCCATGCTTTAAAATTCATTATTTTACTAGGCATAGTGAGCCTTCTTGCAGATATGACATATGAAGGTGCTCGAAGTATAACTGGCCAGTATCTTGCGATCCTAGGGGCAAATGCAGTTGTAGTTGGGTTTGTTGCGGGTTTTGGAGAATTTATTGGTTACGCCCTGCGTCTTGTTTCTGGATATCTAAGCGATAAGACCCGTAAATACTGGGCAATAACAATCACAGGATACTTTATAAATTTACTGGCCGTGCCTCTCCTTGCACTTGCAGGGAGTTGGGAAATTGCCGCTGTTCTTTTAATTGCAGAGAGAATGGGAAAAGCTTTTCGTACACCTGCCCGTGATGTAATGCTTTCACATGCATGTTCAGAAGTTGGGCAGGGATGGGGATTTGGTTTACATGAAGCAATGGACCAGATAGGAGCCATAATGGGTCCGCTTATAGTTGCATTTGTTTTATTTTTTAATGGCAGTTACCAGACCAGCTTTGCTATTCTTTTGATACCTGCAGTTTTAGCTTTAAGTGTGCTAGCAGTATCACGTTTTCTTTATCCAAATCCTCATGAACTGGAAATTAAAACTCCAAAACTTGAAACTAAAGGATTTAAACATGTTTACTGGATATACATGGCTGCTGTAGCCTTAATTGCATTAGGTTTTGTTGATTTTCCACTTATAGCATTCCATTTCAAAAACTCGCTTATTGTATCTGACAGTTTAACTCCAGTATTTTATGCCATTGCCATGGGGGTAGATGCCCTTGCTGCACTTGTCTTCGGCCGCTTATTTGATAAGATAGGTCTTTCCATTATGATAGTTGTCGCTGTTCTTTCCGCTTTCTTTGCACCCCTAGTGTTTTTAGGAGGTTTCTATTCGGCGCTGGTAGGAATAGCTTTGTGGGGTATAGGTCTCGGGGCGCAAGAATCTATAATGAGAGCTTCAATTGCAGGAATGTCGCCCGTTCAAAGGCGCGGAACTGCTTATGGAGTGTTTAATACAATTTTTGGAATTTTCTGGTTTATAGGCAGTTTGACAATGGGAATTTTATATGATATATCCATCCCATATCTAGTTATCTTTTCCATGGTGGCCCAACTCGCCTCAGTTCCTCTGTTCATGCTAATAATAAAATCCAGATAAATTTAAATTTTATTTTTATGCATATTCAAAAATGTACACCCATAAAACAGTAAAAACTATGTATTATTAAAAACAATATATTTAATAACACTTAATTAAAATTTAAAGGAGCGTAATTAATGGAAAGCCTTAAAAAATCAGAAATTTTAAAACTGGTAGTATCCATACTAATTCCTTTAATTGCAGGTTTTATAGGTTCCATCGCCACCATGTCTTCCATACCAACATGGTTTACTGCCCTTGCAAAACCCGCGTGGACACCACCTAACTGGGCGTTTGCACCGATATGGACAACTCTTTTTATATTGATGGGTATTGCACTTTTCCTGGTGTGGCGCCAAGGCCTTTGGAGAAGAGATGTTAAAATAGCAGTCATTATTTTTGCAGTACAGCTTGTTTTAAACGTGTTGTGGTCAGTTATATTCTTTGGACTGCAGTCTCTGCTTGGAGGATTAATTGAAATAGTTTTTTTATGGATAGCCATACTCGCAACAATAATCACATTTTACAGAATATCTAAACCGGCAGGAATACTCCTTTTGCCATACATAATATGGGTAACTATTGCTTCTTACTTGACTTATACAGTGTACCTTTTAAATATCTAAAAATACCTTAATTTTTTTATTTTGTATCCAAATCTAATGAAGGTTATATCTTGAGAAAATTTATAAAACCTAAAGTAATTGTAAGTAAATGCATAGGCTTTGAAGCCTGTAGATACAATGGACTTATAATTAAAAGCGATTTTGTTGAAAAACTTAAAGAATATGTTGATTTTTATCCAGTGTGTCCCGAAGTTGAAATAGGCCTTGGAATACCAAGAGACCCAATAAGAATTATTGAGCTTGGAGGGGAATTAAGGCTTTATCAGCCAGCAACTGGACTCGATATAACAGATAAAATGAAAAAATTTACCCAGAATTTTCTGGACGAAATAGATGATATTGCTGGTTTTATTTTAAAGAATAGATCTCCTTCATGCGGCATTAAAGCAGTTAAAGTATATCACGGTTTTAAAAATTCAAGAACAAAAAGTAGAGCTGGGTTTTTTGGTAATGCAATTTTAGAAAGGTTTCCATATCTTGCCGTTGAAGATGAAGGCCGTCTTAGAAATCTTAAAATAAGAGAAAACTTCTTAACCAAGTTATACATATTAGCTGATTTGCGAAAAGTAAAAAAATCCAGAAGCCTTAATGAGCTTATTAAATTCCATTCACATAATAAGATGCTTTTAATGGCGTATAATCAGGAAAATACGAGAAAATTAGGAAGAATAATTGGAAATGCTGATAAAAACACATTTGAGGATTTAATTTCAAAATATCAAACTGTCTTTTATGATATTATTCTAGAATCTCCACAAAATACAACTAATATTAATGTTCTAATGCATGCTTTGGGTTACTTTAGTAAAGAACTAACACATGATGAAAAAGCTTTCTTCTTAGATTCTGTAGAAAAATATAGAAACGGTATTTTTCCGTTATTTGTATGTCTAAATATTTTAAAATCTTGGATAATCCGATTTAATAATGAATATTTAATGGACCAAACATTCTTTGAGCCTTATCCCGAAGAATTAATCCCCATTACAGTAGTATAACTCATATGTATGCCGCAACGATATTAATTTCTTTTTCCAGCATATTTCGTTTAAATTCATTTTTTGACAGCATCCAGCACTGCCTAAATTATAAGTTAAGAGTTTACATCATTTAAAATGAAATTTTTTCAGTTAAAAATAATTTAAAAATATTTAATGTAAAAATTCAATTATTGTAAAACTTTTCTTTAAAATCAATGATGAATTTAGTTCCTTCATCTCTTTCCAGCTTAATACTGCCTTTTATTTGATCGGTTAAGCTGGTTACAAGCTGCATACCTAATGAATTTGTATTTCTAAAATCCAAGTCACATGGGAACCCTATACCATTATCTTCTACAATTAACTGCATCTCATCGGCATTTTTAGCAAAGCGTACTGATACATTACCTGTTTTTTTATCAGGAAACGCGTATTTCAGGCTGTTAGTTACAATTTCATTTACAATTAAAGCTAAAGGAACTGCCGTGTTAATATCTAAATCTATATTAGATATATCCATATTTAATTCGATTCCTTGAGATGCTCTATAAGAATTGAAGAGTTCTATAGTTAAGCTCCTAATATATTCACCAAAATCGATTTTCCTTAAATCATCTGACCGGTAAAGTTTCTCATGGATTAATGCCATAGATCTAGCTCTATTCTGGCTTTCTCTAAAAACACCTAATGCTTCTTTATCGTTGATATGGCGGGACTGCAGATTTAACAGGCTTGATATAATTGTTAAATTGTTTTTTGCCCGGTGATGGATTTCCTTCATGAGAATTTCTTTTTCTTTAAGGGAAGCTTTGAGATCCTCCTCTGCTTTTTTACGTCTAGAAGCTTCCAGTCCTAAAGATATTAAATTTGCAAGTGAAGATACAAAATCCTGCTCTTCAAATTTCCAGTGTCTAGTTTTGAAGGTTTCATGGCAAAGTACTCCCAATAATTCTCCTTCCAGCCATATAGGAACATCCAACAATGAACAGATGCCGTTAGGTTTAAAGTAAGATTCATTTAATTCAGAAGTATAATAATAACCTTGAGCATTGGCAGCAGTTATATTATGAAATTTTTTCATAGCTTCAAAATAGCGAGGACATTTTGCCGCTTCCAAAATTAAGCCTTGCTTATGGCTTTTACCATTATAACAATCCTGACAAATGATTTTTGTTTTATCAAAATCGAATAACCATATACTTACCTGATCAACATTAAGTGTTTTAAAAGATGCTTCAGTAATTTTTTGTAGGCCTTCAGGCATGTTAGACAAATCTTTTTGGGATAACTCCAGTAAAGTTTCCTGTCTTTCAATTATTTGCTGAGTTAACAGGTTTTTATGTAATTCTTTCTGCCGAATCTTAGTTATATCACTGCCAACACATAATATGCCTAATTTATGAGAACTGTAATTAATAGGAGCTATAGACATAAGAACAGGTATAGCTTTTCCATCTTTAGCCCTCATAATTGTTTCAAAATTAGAAATACAACTTTCTGTAGCTTTATAAACTTTAAAAGCGCTTAAATCTTCAGAAAATATCATTTTCATATCTTTTCCATAAATTTCTGATTGCCTATAGCCTAATAATTTTAATCCTATGCTGTTAACATTTTTAATTCTATTTTTATTGTCTATTAACACTGAAAAATTAGACATTGCAGAAACTATTTCATCAGCAGCCATAGCAGGAGTTAATTGAGGGATTCTATACCTCACAATTCCATAACATAGTAATGCTATACCTAAAACAGCTGCCGTATAAAATGTTTCAGGAATTTTAATAGAGAATGACGACATGATATCAGTAGCGATACCTATCGCCATAGTGAAAGATAATCCCAAAATAATATATTTAGCCAGCTTTCTTTCTTCAGTATCGGATTTTCTATAGTGCAAATAAGCTAAAACTAATGATGTAACTATAAGGGCTGTTAACCACAGATCACTTAAACCAAAAAGTAAAGGGTTAAGCTGTACAGAATATGTCCAGCCCCAGTATTCTCGTACCATATTCACAGATGTTAAGTTGGATATAATAAAATAAATTGAAACAATTATTGATGGAACATATATCAAAGAAAGGATTTTCACTTTGTTTTCAGAGTTTAACCTGTCAGTGACAACTAAAACTACATGTAAAATAAGTGATGCAGATATAATCCATATAAAACTACCAATATACCATAAATTAGCCATATAATACGTTTCTGCCTGCCTGTATCCAAATTCAAGGAACAATAGATATGCAAGCATAAAACACATTAATGCAGTTAGTTGATTTAACTTACTCTTGGTATTCTTATAATAAATAAAATTAGCAAGAAAAATACATAAAATAGATGATAAAAGCGATACTAACGCATATATATTCATTTCTCAGACGCCCCAAAATTTAAATTGTACCAATTTACAACAAAAGTGAATATTAGTCATATAAACTTGTTTTTGTAATATTAATTTATATAACTTTTCTTTAATTTGTATAGCATCATATCAATATATTTCCTTTCAATTCGAGTTATTATGATTAATAAAAAACATAACATCAATTTAATCAGTTTTTATGTCACATTAAAAAAAAGAATAACATATACCACTATAATTAACCATATTATCCCTCCTATTTTTATAATAAAACGCTAAGAATGATTATAAACCCAACAGAACCATTTCCAAAATTATTTTATAGCATTAAATGTATATTTTTCTAATTTAATTCAATACATCACTACACCATATCCCCAAATATGAAAACAAAGTATTTATAATATTTAAATCTAATCAATAATGGGATAAAATACTCATTTAGAGAGTATTATTCACCTCGATATGCAATATACACGATTTTTTAATCAGTATTTTTTGACGCTCACAAAATTCTTTGAATTATGTGTAAAATATACTTAAATATCAATTATGATATTTTTTTAAAGTGATATTAATTAGGAGGCAAAATAATGCAAACACCTATGGTTAATAGTTATTTCGAAAAGAGGTACAACTTCTTTAAATGGCGCCATGATTCCTCATTTGTAAATAAAACTGTCTTAGCTTTGATAATGGCATGTATTACAGGGATCTCAGCGCAGATAATAATACCTCTTCCATGGACCCCTGTACCTGTAACAGGACAGACCTTTGCAGTGTTAATGGCTGGAATTATCCTTGGTAGATACTGGGGAGGAATTAGCCAAGCCCTATATGTTGTAATAGGCTTAATTGGAGTCCCATGGTTTGCTGGAATGTCAGGAGGCTTTGATGCAATTTTATGTGCAAGTGGCGGATATCTCATTGGATTTATTATCATGTCCTTATTCCTCGGCCATTTTACTGATAAATACATTAGAGCAAGAAGCTTTACATCTATGCTTGGATTGATGTTTATTGCAAACTTCATCATGTTATATGTTCCCGGAGTAATAGGTTTAAGCCTATGGATGACTGCAAACGGTGCACAACCAACTTTATGGAGTTTACTTGCAATGGGAGTTCTTCCATTCGTTATTGGCGACATAATGAAGATTGGAGGGGCAGCAGCATTAACTAAAGCAATAACACCTAAAGAAGCATTTGGTGAAGAAGTAGACGTTAAAGAAGCAGCAAACTGGAGAATATTCTGATAACCATCAGGATCTTCTAATTTTTTTATTTTTAAACTTTTGATAAAATGAAAATTCGAGCACACCACCTTTTATGCATGCAGGGATTCCAGGGATACGGATACAGCGAAGATTTCAGCAAAAATATGGCTGGAGTAATTGAAATCCTGCAAAATTTTCCCAAATACAAAATAGAAATAGTTACAGAGGCTGATGCAATCTGTACCTGCTGTCCATACAATATAAAGGGGAAATGTCAAGAAAGTCAGGAATCCCTCGAACACAAAGTGTTCGGGGGCCCAAAATCAAAGATTTTGACGGCCAATAACCAAATCATAGCAATGGACCTAAAAGTACTTAAAAAACTAGATATATCCCCAGGATCTATTTTTGAAGCAGAAGAAATATTTAAAATTACAAATGAAAAACTAAAAACATATTTTGACTTGAAAGATATATGTGGAGACTGCAGATGGAGTGAAAAATGTCTCTGGTATCTAAAGAAATGTGAAGTTAGTACAGAGTTAATCAGCAAATAATTCTATTTTGATTCGTCTAATTCTTCTTTTAACTGCTTCATAATAACCATTATATCATATAAACTCTTTTCTTTGACCATCTCTAAAAATTCAAATATCATTTCAGTATTTACTTTGTTTTCATTTCGATAGGTATTGAAATCTTCAAGTGGAA
Source organism: Methanobacterium sp. (assembly GCF_038562635.1). Lineage (NCBI taxonomy): Archaea > Methanobacteriati > Methanobacteriota > Methanobacteria > Methanobacteriales > Methanobacteriaceae > Methanobacterium > Methanobacterium sp. The sequence goes on from NZ_JBCFBO010000002.1 coordinate 436,607, forward strand.
TTACTACTGCATATTCTTCTGAACTTAACTCATCTCTAAAATCAGGATGAAGCTCAATATAGCCCTCTTTAATTTGACCAATTGTAAATCTGTAAGGTAATTCCGTCATATAATCTCATTAAGTAGTATTTGTTATATATTTTATTTATAGCGTAATAAAACTATTTAAACCTAATGTTACTGTATTTAAAACATCCATTAATTATTTTAAAAGTAAATTTATATAAAATAGCCTTTAAACTCTTTCTGTATATTCTAATTCTTTAAAAATGATGGTGAAAGTTGTTCCATTCCTATTATCTATTTTTAATTCACCTTCCAGCTGATTTACAAGCATTTCAACAAGTAAAAGACCTAAAGAGTTAGATTTTTCATGTAATAAATGTTCAGGTAACCCTCCCCCATTATCACTTACAGTTAATTTTAATTTGTCCATTTCTCGAGTAAATTCTACACTAATTACTCCATCGTCCTTTAAAAATGCATATTTAATGGAATTCGTAACCAGTTCAGTTACTATCAAACCACAAGGGATAGCTGTTTCAATATTAAAAATTATATCTTCAATATTGAATTTGGGAGTTATCCACTGGGCATCATAATGAACTATAATATCCATTACAAGTCTCTGGACATAACTTTGAAAAGGGATACTTGATAGATTATCAGAAAGATAAATTGATTCATGCACCAAAGCCATTGCTTTTATGCGCACTTCACTTTCTTTAAGAACCTGTATGGTCAAATCATCGTTAATATATTTAGATTGAAGGCTTAATAAAGAGCTTATAATCTGCATGTTATTTTTGACTCTGTGGTGGACTTCCTTAAGCAGTAATTCTTTTTCATTTAAAGAGGATTTAAGTTTATTTTCAGCTTTTTTAAGTTCATTAATATCACGTGCAGCCGCAAAAACACCGATAACCCTACCAGATTCATCTTTGTAGGTTGTTGCATTATACAAAACAGGTATAGATTTTCCGTTCTTATTCTGTATCTCAAGGGGATAATTTCTTACGGATCCATTCTGAAAAGCTTTTTTATATCCTTCTTGAGCTTTATCATGCTCAGTAAAGTAACTTGAAAAATCAGTGCCTATAAGTTCATGGCGTGAATAGCCTGTAACTGCTTCTGTAGAACTATTAACATCAGTAATTTTCCCATCAAGCCCAATTGTAACAAGAGGATCTAAATTCACTTCAATTAAACTACGGTTATAAATATTGGCTAATTTTAACGCTTCTTCAGATCTTTTACGGCTTTCAATCTCTTTTTTTGCCGCCACATAAAGATTTTCATTTTCATTCAATATAATGCCCTGTCGGAAGACTGCCAAAAGTATGATAATTCCAACAGCAGCTTCAATATACAGTCCACTTATAGAAATTTTATTATTATTCACCAGTATGACCAGGACAAATGTGATCAACACAGTTAATAAAGGCAAATAAGGCGGGAAATTAAACTTATGTATCCACAATTCAAATTCAATGCATTTTTTATTGCCCATTAAAAGATCTATTTCAAAAGAGGCAGCTAAATACATAAATAATATTGCCAACAACCACCCTGCATTTAAAAAACCTCCTGAAACAGATATCCCCTGTATAACTTGAAAACTGTAAATATTATCAGTTACAATTTGAGAAAAGATACCCATACCCAAAAGCAGCAGAGGAGTGCGATAAAAACCTTTAAAATTATTGAATAATATTCTCAGTAATGCCAAAAAAAGGACAAGATCTACTACAGCATAAGCTATACTCACCTTGTTCAAACCATAACTTGAATTAATGTAAGGTAAAAAAAAGATTCCAAAAATAATGCCAGCAGTTATAGATATTACAGATGTATCTAATATCATTTTGATCTTTTTATTTTTGGAAAGGGGTTCTCCTGGAAGATAAAGTATACCTAAAACAAATAAAAAGTAAAATAAAAAGTAAAAAATAGACGCAAATGAAGGAAATAGTTGTTGATGAAGAACTAATTCCATTATAGCCCATATTACATCACCTATACTATAACACAGCAAAGCAATACCTATAATTAACCAAAAATTTTGTACTTTTCTCCCATGGACACCTGAAAGTTTTGCTGCATAAAATAAACAGAAACCTACTACCAATTCAATCAGAGGGCCTACCATATCCCTGAAACATGCCATTGAATTTTTATCCGTAGATAATACTACAATAAATAAATAACCAATTAAAACTATTAACGATATTATAACAGAGTTACGAAATGAAATGAAGCGCATTTTAAGGTTATTACTATATGAACCTGCTCCCTTTAATTTATTAACAAATGATTCAAACGGATCACTTTTATTTGGCATATCTGTGCTTAGTTTTCACATGCTTAAATAGTAAAAAAAGATATTTGTGAATTATATCATTATCAAAGTTTAATTAATAGATATTTATAAAATAATATTGATAATAATTGCATAATAAATTAAATATTAAATAATAAGTAATATATATTTAAATGTAAGCATTAAAATTAATTTATGTATTTTTTAGCTCTTTTTTTAATTTATTACAGCGTTCAAAGCCCAATTATACTTTATTTAAATAAATTAAAATAAAAGAATAGAACCAAAAATGGTTGTAAATTAATCTAAATAGTTTTTAAATTCATATTATTACATATCAAAATTCAAAAAATGGTTCACAGGCAACAGAATTTAGTAAATCTTCAGCTGATTTTATTTGTTCCTCTTTTCCACTAACTGCAAGCCAGATCGATCCTTCAGCACCGCTTACTCCCCCGCCTGCAACTATTTCTGCCTTTGCTCCAGTTAGTAAAGATATAGCATCAATTTCAGTGAATATTTCTCCAGGTACAGGAAGCAAACGGGGGCCATGTGCTCCTGGAACATTTAAACGCAGCGCTAAATCATTCAAATCATTGTAAACACGTTTTTCTATTCCGGTAGGTAAAATCAGCCGAACGCGACGTCCAACTACAGCTTGCAGTGCTGCTCCTATAGTACCTCCAAAAGGATCGCCAATATAAATACCTGCCTGTTTGAGGGGTAAATTAAGGGCATTTGCACCCTTGAGTATAACATCACCCTCTTTAAGGTCATCTACAACGTCAAAAATAGTGAGTCCCTTCTGCCAGATGCCGTCTTTAATTATTACATCGCCAGGAAATCCACTTTCATCCTTAACACGTCCAGCACTAGTTACAGGTCCTCCTGGAGGGAGTACAATACCTCTGAAAAATCTTTTTCTTGAAAATCCTTCCAGTTGATCTATACTGGATAAAATCTCTTCAGCCGCGTATCCATTTGTAGTACCGGCAATGATTACCAAGGTTCCAGATTTAAAAGCTTTAGTTATAGCAGAATATTTTGCCAGAGCCTTTGCTATTAACCTTTTACCAGCTGCAGGTGTAATTAAAAATTGTTTCAATAAATCTCCTCCATTAAATAATTATAAGTAATCTACACTCCATGTTTAAGTGTATGTGCAAAATATCACTATTTAAATTATGTAAGCTTGTTAATAGATAGAATTTTTTTGAACATGTCAGCCCTATTTATCATTTAACACGTAAAAATTTTACAGAGGATAAGAAACATGAGCATTAATTTAACTTGGTATACCGTGACAGCGCTCCTGTTTCAACAGCTATTTCCATACCTTTAATAATCAGTTGAATATCCGCTGCTATCCAGTTTAAAAGCTGTTCCAATTCACTATTTTGAAGATCATAGGAATGATCCATTTTAAGAACATCTGGATTCAGCTTTAATTGATTAATATCCCCATTTAATGAAACTTCAAATTTATGAAGTATACCCTTAAGTTTGACATGTATATCATTATCCTGCTGCAATTTTTCAGGATCCTTAGAAAGTATTGCAGATGCAGCTGTTAAATCAGCAGCTACTTTTCTATTTAAAATCATCAGCCCATTATACAGCTCAAGATCATCATTTATATCCTCAAAAGTATCTTCCAATTTCTTTATTCCTGCCTCAAGATTATTGTCTTCTCCAATATACTTTTTAAAGCATTTTACTATATTAGAATCATAATTTTTTGAAATAGCTAAAACCTGATTAGCACAGTTTATATTGGCTTTAATAGTTTTAATCAACTGATCAGGAAGATTAACTGTGACTCTGCTTGGTAAAATCACATATGCAAATATAAAAGCTATAATTCCTCCTATAGAAATGTCTACAAGTCTTGCAATTGCATTTTCAAATACAGTTCCTGTGGGCCACACCAGAACAATGAAAACTGTAATGGCCATTATAGAAAGCGCCATGTAGCCTGGGAAAAATGCCCTAAAGAAAAAAAGCATTATAAAAGCCAGAAAGATCAAAACATAATGGGGGAATATGAATGAAAGGATTATGGCTATAATTATAGCAAACAAATTGACTCCTACCCTTGAAATTAAGTTATTAACTGTGCTGGTAATATCCGGCTTTAAAATAATTAAAATCCCCATTGTAACCCATATTACACTCCTTTCATGATTAAAATAAACTAAAATAAGCGCAATTGTCATTGCAATGGTAAAACGAATAGTATGACGGATATAAATGTTATTTATATTGAAGTTAGCCTCCAAAACTTCCTTAAAAGATATTTTAGAAGTTTCTATTTTTTTTACATCTTTTTTTGAAGTTCCAGAAAGTAAATTATTGCTTTTATCCAATATATCATTTATACCCCGAGAAAGTTCAAAAACCACATTATTATTTTCCAAAAAGCAGGATTCAACCTCCAAAAGGGCATTATCCATTTCCTTTAGATCCACCATGTCACCGTTACCTTTAAAATTATTTGAAACCTTTAACGATGACTTATCTGCAGCCTCTAAAAAGTTATTAAAGCATTCCTTAGATTTTGAAGGTAATCTTGAAGCGATTAAATCACTGTACGCCCTTAGACCCTTCAAATAGCTTCCGAGCTTAAAAATATCATAATAATTAGATTTTAAGGAAACTCCAGAGAGGACCTTTAGTGTAAGGAAAACACTTTGAATTGAGGACTGGGGATTAAATCCAACAGTCACCATCTCTCTTATTCTTTTCTTTTCGAGCCATATTTTAGGAATAAATAATATAGAAACTACCAAGTAAGGTAATACACTGTAAATACACCATTCTACTGGAGTTGAGCCTGTATTAACCATTAAAACTGCTACAAAATAAATTAAAAAGAATGTAAATCCTAAAGAACCTTCGGCAGCCCCAAAAATATAGAGAGACGTGGTGAAAAATGCCCATACAACTGTAAAGAAAATAAATATTTCAAGACTCGATAAGGCCAAATAAGCACTTAAAAAAGCTAAAACTGTCATAAAAAGGCCTAAAATTGCTAAAATAGCTACTTTACGAATAGGAAGAGAAATATCAATTATTATACTGGCTAAAAGAGTTACAAACATTATAACCCCAATTCCTTTATCAAAGCCCAAAAAATGAGCTATTAAACCTGCCAAAATCATTAAAATAATAGCCCTAACAGCATGCCCCCACTTAGGACTTCCAGTAGGTCTTGCAAGTATTTTAAATTTACCTATTAAACCTATTTTTTCCATGTTAATCCCAATATTTTTTTTTAAAATAATAATTCTGTTTTTATTATTATTATAACTTTGTATATCACCACCACGGCCAAAGTAGATTAGATATTGTAAAAAAGAAAAATTAAAAAAAATACATGTTAAGTTAATAAAAATTAATGAATCAACAAAGATCCAAAAATAAATAATTAAATTATAAAAAAATTATTTAACATACTGCTTGACGTTTTCACGTACAATTGCAGAAGCACCGTAGCTTTTTATTCCCCTGAGCATTGCAGGGAATTTAGTTTTAGGAATTAAAACATTCACCTGAGAAAAGCTGGCCCCTTTTACAGCTGTAGGCTCGTCAGAGCAGAAACCCTTTGACAGTAAAAATCCTTTAACTTCTTCCAATTTTTCATTAGATATGTTAAATTTTACATCGAAGTATTTTCTAGCGGTGATTGCTCCGAAAAGCTGTTCAAACATCATTTGAGCTTTTTCGGCTTTTTTACCAGAGCAGCTAGGCCCAGCATATAGTCCTGCGCTTGATTCCATTATTGTCTCCAGGATTTTAAGCCCTGCTTTTCTAAGGCTGCTTCCAGTTTGGGTGTTATCCACGATTAAATCAGCCCCTTTTGCTATATAAACCTCAGTTGCACCATCAGAATTGATGATCTGGACCTGTTTATTATCTCCGTCCCTGAGACCTCTTACCTGAACGAATGGTTTACTGTCGCCAAATATCTCTTTGTACCCATCATTGTTCATGATGTGCTGCCTTGTTAAGTTAGGGTACTCTGTAAAGCACAGTATTGGAGTTTTTCTATCTTTATTTGCCCTGAAAAACTCAGTAAGTGAGTTGTAAGGCGCCTCATTTGGTATAGCCACAATAAGCTTTGTTTGACCGTAATCAAGGTCACCTATTCTTTTTATTAAGTTTTCCCCACTTTCTACAGATTCTTCCCTTACCCAATCCTCGCCAACGATTGCAATATCAAGAATTCCTCGGTTAAGCTCCACAGGAGAGCTTTGAGGCCTTGAAAGAAATGCTTTAATTTCAGGATCGTTTGCTATCAATATTTCGTTTTCTTCCTTACCTGGTTCATATCCTTTGACTTCATAACCTGCATCAACAAATAACTGGTAAGTGTTACCTCTGTTTACATTATTTAAGCTCCCTTTCGGGAGACCAAGTACTATTTTCTCCATACTACATTAATATAGAAAAGAGTAATTAAAATTTTTCGATATTGTTTTGAACTATCTAAATAATCTTTAAGATGGGAGCATTATAATTTTAAAAGAATGTTTAAATTCCAAATTATTAAATTTCAGTAGGCGAAATTAATATTTTTAAAATAGAAATTAGTAATTTTTAAAAATCAGGGTAAATTAATGACCACATATAGCTGCAGTAGCATATTTTTCATGATCTTTAAATGTTTTAGTTCATTAATTTTTGAAGTATACCCTACTAATTAACTTCGTTAAACGTTGATATGACGAAGTCGACAAAAAACGTAGCATTCGAAAATTTGTAGAATTTTCGATGCATGTAAAATTCTACGAATTTTGCTGTTACGAAATTGAAATTTCGTAAACATCAAAATCAAAGATTTCGATAGTTTTTTGTGACGTCAAAAATTTCCAATTTTTAACAGTTGAAAAAATCTATAATTTTCGTGATGTCAAAATCCAGATTTTAACAGTTAATGAAAATCTATGTTTTTTAATACAGCAAAACCTAAGGTGAGATAGTCATAAATTTTGACAATTAAATTTGTCATTGAAATCTCAATTTATTAAATTGATTCAATAGTTCAATTGTTTATTATTCAAATCATACATAAATTCTTTATTTAAGCATGATATGCTCCCAAAATACCTTTAAAAACTATATAAACATACAGAACTAAAAGTTTAAATATCTAGATCAAGATAACATCTTATGAGTCAGGGCACTATTATTCCAATCAATGTTTAAAACCTCAATTAAACTTGTCTGCCCTGGCTTTTTACTTTTATTTTACAGATAATAATTAAAAATATTCTTTTAAAAGAATATTCTTAGAAATTAAGTTCAATTTTAGGTTTAGTTTAACTAAAAATCAACAAATTTAACATTTAATAAATGATTCCAATCTCTTAATTGCATTGTACTTATCTTTTTTATCCAGTTTAGCTTCATCTAAAGCGTCTTTTAAAGTGTGAATTGAATGGTCGTAAACTTCCCGGTCAACAGGATATGGGAATCCGTCCTTTCCACCGTGGGTGAAGCTGTATTTTACAGGATCTCTCCAGCTTGGCTCGGTTCCATAGACCAGATCAGAGATCAATGCTAAAGCCCTTATTTTCTTAGGCCCTATCCCTTCAAGGGTGATAAGCTCTTCGTAATTTTGAGGCTGAAGCTCGTATGCCCTTTTTAAGACTTCAAATTCTCGATCACTTATATCCATGTCGAGTACTGGATGGTGCCTCGGCATTTTCATTTCTTTATAATTTTTAGACTTATCTGAATGTACTGGCGCGTCAAAAAAGTCAGTGAGAAGTGTCTGGGATTTTTTTCTGAAGTAAGGCCGTAAATGGTCAGGGTTATCACATATAATGTCTACACTTATATCCCTTGTATCACTGCTTTGATTTGAGGTCATATTCAAAGTATTTGACTGGGATTCATCGCAGCAGATGGCATTGTGAGGTTCTTCTATAACATTATCTATGGACTGCGAAAGCCAGTGGTATCTTCTAGCATAATTATTTTTATTGTTCAGTCCTTGCTGTACAACTGCCCAGTTGCCGCCTTCTGTAAAAAAGAATGAATGGTGGTACAGGCCATAGCCGTCTTGAATGCATGAATTGTCTATTTTTGCAGAAATACGGCTTGAATATTTAAGTTCATCGATTTTCTTTGAAGATAATGAGAAAAAATCAGCCGCCGTTTCGATGTCTAACGGTGCTTTTCTTGAATTTTTACCCTTTCCTCCCGCAATCATGATTCCATGTTCTTGGGGGTCAACTGCAAGTTTTAACGCACCGCAGGTTGTGGTCGTGGTCCCTGATGAGTGCCAGTCAAATCCAATTACGCATGAAAACGCCTGGAACCAGTGTGGATCTGATATCCTCCTTAAAAACTCGTCTGTACCATATTCATACAAAATTACATCTGTTATGCCTCCAGCTAGCTTAACCATTCTGTCAAACAGCCATCTCGGCGCGTGCCCTCCGTGTAATGGGAGGTTTGCCACTCCTCTTTTTGCATGCATTTTATCTCACATTTAAAATTAAGTTTCAAATGATAATATAACGTTTCCATTTCTATTTTTGGATTTTCATAATAAAGAATTAACTAAAGAGCATGTGAAAACTAAAAATTTTCACGGCCCTCAAACATTCCATGTTTAGGTCCGAGGAAATGTAACTTACAAACACTATGTGTTTGTGCTCCGAAATCCTCAAAAACCATAGGTTTTTGGGACTGTCAAACGCGAAGCGTTTGAGCATTGGAAATCAAAGATTTCCAAAGGTTAGAAAATGCAAGCATTTTCTAAAATTCTACGAATTTCGAGAGTTTCCTACGGTTACAAAATCGAAGCTTACAAACCTTTGGTTTGTGCCATCAAAACCTACGGAAACTGTCAAACATCGAAGATTTTTGACGCATCGAAAAACGAAGTTTTTCGAATGCTTCGTTTCCGTGGACCAAAAATCACAGATTTTGAAGACCTCTGGTTTCGTGGCCCTGAAAATCAAAGATTTTCAAGGGCTCCAAACCCGAAGGGTTTGAGAGATTTTGTAAACATGTGAGAAGTAATTAAAAAAGAATATAATCAAATAATCTAAAAAAAATAAAATTTAAAATAAGAAATGGATTTTAACGTTTAGAAACTTCAATCATCCGTTCAACTGCACTCCTTGCATTATCTGCTGTTTCATCATCAACAGTTACTATATACTCCTCATTTAAAAGGGCATTTTTAACCTTTTCAAGGGTGTGGAGTTTCATAGTTTTACATATAGCTTCAGATAAAGCTGGAAGAATGGTTTTATCAGGATTTTCTCTTCTTAAACGGGTTACAAGGTCCACTTCGGTACCAATTATAAATGTTTTCTTTGGAGACTCTGCAACATGCTTAAGCATGCCGCCTGTGCTTAAAACATAATCAGCAAATTTCTGAATTTCAGGGTCGCATTCTGGATGTACTAATATATCTGCATCGGGATATTTTTCCCTTGAAAAGAAGATATCCCCAGTAGTAAACATCTTATGGACGTAGCAGTGGCCTCCTTCAGGTATGGTAATTATTTCCTTGTCAGTTTGCTGGGAAGTATACCATGCGAGGTTCATATCTGGTCCGAAGAGTACCGTATCTTCATCAAGGCTGTTTACGATTTTAACTGCGTTTGATGATGTGCAGAGTATGTCTGCTTCTGCTTTTGCTTCTGCAAGTGTGTTAACATATAAAACTACTGCTGCCCCGGGATGTCTTTCCTTTGCTTTTACTACTTCATCTGCAGGGAGCATGTGTGCCATCGGACATTCTGCTTGAGGGTCAGGAATTACTATCTTTTTATCCGGGTTAAGTATAGCTGCTGTTTCAGCCATGAAGTCAACGCCACAGAATACCACGAGGTCTTTTCCTCCAATCTCTGATGCTTTTATGCAGAGCTCAAGTGAATCCCCCATAAAATCTGCAATTTCCTGTATATCTCCAGTTTGATAATTGTGAGCTAATATTATTGCATTTTTCTCTTCTTTAAGTTTTATAATTTCCTTTTGTAAATCATTCAGCATGAAAATCGCCTTCAAGTAATATTAATTAAAATTAGTATAAAATACGATAATTTTGAATATAATATAATTATAAATAGTATCTGTTTCATCCAATAAATACTTAAATCTTATTATTCATGACTTAATACTGTTTGGATACTGGCCAGCATCACTATATAACTCATAATTTCTGCATGTACATACTAAACAGATTATCTGATAAGTATTCCAATTTATTATAGCTAATTATTTGATTATTTATATAAAAAATTAAATATGAAAATTAATTGAAAAAAATAAAGATTAATTAAAGCTTCAAATTACACTTCATCTATTTTTGCACCTAACAGCGCATAGCTGCATGGGCATTCCCTTTTATCCGGAGTTTTTGCTATAGCATCCGATATTAATTTAACTAAATTCTCCTTCTGCCCTTCTACTACCTCAAATACTTCATCTATTGTCAGCTTGGTTGGAGATATTGATGCTGCATAATTTGATACCATACAGATACTTGCATAGCATATTTCAAGTTCTCTTGCAAGTATAGCTTCAGGTATTCCAGTCATTCCAACAACACTGCCACCTAATTGTTTAAACATTGCTATTTCAGCGGCGGTTTCAAATCTCGGCCCTTCAGTACACACGTAGACCCCATTTGGGACAACTTCACCTGATGATATTAAATAGTTTCTTAAATCATGACAATAAGGTTCTGTAATGTCTATATGTACTGTTTTATTGTCATAAAATGTGAATTCTCTTGTTTTTGTAAAATCAATGAAATCATGAGGTATTAAAAAATCACCAGGTTTAACAGATAAATCAAGAGATCCAACAGCATTGGTTGCTATTATTCTCTCAACGCCAATTTTTTTCATGGCATAAATATTTGCCCTGTAATTTATCATATGGGGCGGATTTGCATGTCCTTTTGCATGTCTTGGCATGAATGCAATATCTTTACCATGTAATTTGAAAATGCTGATCTCTGGAGATTCACCATAAGGTGTTTCTATAATCTTAGTTTCAACGTCTTTTCCCATTTCAACGATTTCGTATATTCCTGTGCCGCCAATTATTCCTATCATGTTCTCAACTTTTTCTATGATAGTTAATTGTTCTGGATACAATAATAAATAGATATGCCTTATCCAGTAAAATATAGAAATCATAGGTTTTATCCATTTAATATGGTTTAATCTGCTCGTAATATATTTTAAAGAGAATTTCTAAAAACATGCAGAACCTTAAAAAATCATAGATTTTTTAGGCATAGAAAAATGCATAGCATGCAAACACTTCGTGTTTGCTGTTTGCAAAATGGAGTTTTGCAACCGTGAAAATTAAAAATTTTCACATGTTACAAAATCGTAGATTTTGTAAACATTTTTCTCCAGCTATGTTCTGCGGCCCAAAAAATCAGAGATTTTTCGACGGCCCTTAAAATAGAGATGAGATATAAATTTTATAATAATTAATAATATTAAAACATGTTTAAAGACTGTATCTTCCAACATAAACATCTGAAATCATTAATTAGAAATTATTCGAAAATGAGAAATAATCACACTCATATCTAAATGATGTTAACAGAAATTCTCTAGAATTAGTTTTATGTTTATTAATAAAATTAGAAAGTTTCTCTTCTGAAATCTGGTTTAAATGCATTAAAGGGCAGTAAACTGTAAATGAAATGACTGCAGTATCCAGATTTACATTATATATAACTTCAATCTCAATATTTTCGTCTTTGATATGGAAATCATGCTTATTTAATTTTTTCTCAAACTATTTCACATTCATTTGTCAGCATATCTTCTCTAAAAATCAACTGGAAATCTCTTGAGATATTTGACCCTTTATCCAATTTTTCTATTGTCAAATTCTTTTATTCCCTCAAATTTTAACATAGTCAACACGATATTATAGATCCACATTATTATTTTGTTTTTAATTAACTAGTTATTTATGACCTTTAAAAAATCGCCTGGAGCATGTTAAAAAAATATCCCCTGTTTTTTAGCTTCCAATTTGTTTACCGCATCCTGGAGGTTGTTTGCTGAAATCTGTTCCTGTTTATTAAATGTTCTAAGTGCATCAGCCAATTTTCTGAGATCTCCAGCAACAGCTTTATTGTCTCCACTCCTTAAATCATTGGCTAATTTGTTCATTAGCGGGTCCATACTGTTTAATGTATTCACTATTTCATCACTGTATGCAGATTTCAAACCAGATGCAATATCTCCCATTAAAAGTAGATCATATTCTAAAGCCATATTTTTAGTGGTGGTAATATTCTGTTTAAGCTCATTTAACGTGTTAGTTATCGATTGAATTCCACGACCATTTTCTAGATCGTTGGCCTGTTTTTGCCGCTCACTTAAAGGAATACTGTTAAGCAGTGATAAATTTTCAATTCTATCAGCCTGCCTCTCAAGACTGGATATTTCCTCATCATAAGTTCCAGATTCGTTAATGGTTTTAATTTCATCCTTTAAAAGCTCAATATCTTTAGGCACCAAATAAGTGGTTGCATAGGTATAATAACTACCATATGCTCCCAAAACTATAATTATAACTGCAAGTATACCTATTAACTTTTTATTCATGCATTAGCCTCTTTAAATTTTATAATTAACCAAAAGGACTCAATTTTGTAAATAAAGAGCAGCTATTTTAACTATTACTACTTTTATTATTATATATTATTAAATTATTAATTATTATAGTTATGAGTAGTCCCAAAATTGTACAAAAAAAATAAAAAACGATCTAAAAGGCAATTTATGCTATTTCAGACTATTATTCAGTAAATAAAAAAAATAGTAAACTAAATAAATTTTATCCTGTTTATAAAAAAATAAAAAGGGGTTATCCCTTTGCAACACCAAGAGGAATCATTTTTCCAACCATTCGGGATATTCCTGCATCATGTGATGTTTTTACAACTGCATCTACATCTTTGTATGCTCCAGGCGCTTCTTCTGCCACTACAGGCATTGAAGTAGCTCTTATTATAATTCCTCTGTTTTCCAGGACTTTTTGAACTTCTTCACCGCGGTATTCTTTCTTAGCTCCGGCTCTACTCATTTTACGTCCTGCACCATGTGCCGAAGAACCAAAAGTTTCTTCCATTGCCAGATCTGTTCCTGCAAGCACATATGATGCTGTACCCATAGTTCCAGGTATAAAAACAGGCTGTCCAACTTTTCTGTATTCTTCAGGTATTTCTTCTCTTCCAGGACCAAATGCACGTGTTGCCCCCTTTCTGTGGACAAACAACTCCATTTTTCTTCCCTGTACATTGTGGACTTCTTTCTTTGCAATGTTGTGTGCCACATCATAGATTATTTCCATGCCCATTTCTTCAGCATCCCTTTTGAAAACTTTTTCAAATGATTCTCTAACCCAATGTACAATCATTTGCCTGTTAGTCCATGCATAATTAGCTGCAGCTGACATTGCCTGGAAATAATCGGTTGCTTCTTCAGAACCAATAGGTGCACATGCTAATTGCCTGTCTGGAAGGTTAATCTGGTACCTTTTGGCTGCCCTGTCCATAACTCTAAGGTAATCCGAACATATCTGATGGCCGCATCCTCGAGAACCTGTGTGGATTAAGACGGTGATCATACCTTCTTCTATTCCAAAAACTTCTGCAGTAGCTTCATCATAAATTTCATCCATTTTCTGGACTTCTAAAAAGTGGTTTCCAGAACCAAGAGAACCTAATTGAGGCACTCCTCTTTTTTTAGCTTTATCACTGACTTTACTGGAGTCTGCAGATTCCATTTTTCCATTTTCTTCCAGATATTTTAAGTCTCTTTTCCAACCATATCCATTTTCAATAGCCCACTGCGCCCCATGATCTAGCACTTCATCAATTTGTCCAGGTTGAAGCCTTACTTTACCTTTACTCCCAACTCCAGAGGGTACATTATTAAAAAGAGTATCTACAAGTTCTTTCATTTTTGGTTTAACATCGTCTTCAGTTAAATTTGTCTTTATAAGCCTGACACCACAGTTAATGTCAAAACCAACTCCTCCAGGGCTTATAACTCCATTATGTACGCTGAATGCCGCGACACCACCTATAGGGAATCCATATCCAAAGTGGATATCTGGAAGTCCAATTGAAAATTTTTTAATACCAGGTAAGCATGCTACATTTGAGACCTGATCTATTGCCCCAATTTCTATATCTTTAACAGTTTCATCGTTTAAATATACTCTTCCAGGGACTAACATCCCTTTTTTATAACTTGATGGGATTTCCCAGACACAATCTCTTATTTTTTTTAAAGTTCCTTCAACTTCCATAAGATAACTCTCCTATCGATGATTTATTTAAATTTAAAATTTTATTAGAATATTTAGCGTCTTAAAAAAGTAAGATAACATCTAATTTAATTTTTGATCGAACTTTTAAAAAAAGGTTGTTATATTTGATGTTTTTGCATATACAAAATATAGTCCGGTGCAAAAATTTTTAGATTATCTATTCAAATAAATGGTGGAATATTGAATTAATCTAAAATCATTGCACTGGACTTTCCAAAATTTATACATTAATTAATTATGCTCTTGACTATAAAAAATAAGAATTTTTGAATACTTTAATTTCAAGTTGCTAAGGATAATCTATAATCCCTACACGTCGTGGAAATTTTGAACAAATACCCGGATACATCTTTTTTCCTTCTGATTCCAATTTTTCAGCTATTTCCATCTCAAGTTCCTTTTTGGTTGCAGATATAAAAAAAGCATTTTTACAGATTGAAAGTTTAATATCTTCTTTTCCAAATTTTATTTCAAATTCAATTTCCCTCTGATATTTCATATTATACAAAATATCGTTTAAAATATTATCCGACAATTTAAGGAATTTATTCTCCTTAGGCAGGTGTATATTAGTTCCAGTGATAATTTTTTCAATTAAAAATGGTTTGCAGCCTTCAGTACTTGCAGCTTTCTTGTTTATCCAGTACAGACCCATAATGATTTTTCTTTTGGGATGTATATTTCCCGTTATTTCAGCAGTGCTCATTTTTATCCACGTTTAAAATAAAAAAAATTAATCCAATTTCTTTTTAAGTATTTTTACTCTTTCGCTGAGCTGTGCATTTTGATCAGTTAAACCAATCATTTCATCTGGAATTTCACCTAATTTTTCTCCATACTTTAACTTATCAGTAACAGTTTTTTGCTTTCTGATATATGTTCCCACATGTATATTAAACCCAAATGACAGGTGATTTTCACATGCCTTCCTCACTTCATCCATAACTGCTTCTGATTCGATTTCCATTAGAACTCTACCTGTTTTAACCTGTAAATCAATTTCCTGACCTTTAAGAGTTATAATCCTACGGTCCGGATGTCCGCTTTCAGCTGGAGGAAGCCTTTGTCCCTGTAAAACTATTCTTTTCACGCCTTCAATTTCATCAAGGTCTTTTAATAAATTTTCAGTTGTATCAGCACTCAAATACCTGTGTGGAAAAATTTCAATATCCATCCAATCATCTCCTTTTAAACAAACCTTTGCAATCCTCTTTTATTATACGTCATCTCCTTGACGCCTTTTTACGCCCTGATTATATATCCTTATAAACATATCCTGAGATATAAGCGGTTTGCTGACAGTAGCCTGCATACCGACAGGGATCCTACCGCCTTTAACTAGCTGACGACCAGATTCTCTGGCCATTTCAATTACATCGGTTGCAGGTGCCCCCTGTTCCAGCATACGCTTAAGAAAAAGACCGTGAGGCCTGAGAAGAGCCCCTGCAAACTCAAGATCAGCATTTCTGCAATATGATTGAATATGAGATAACACTGAATCAAAGTTATCCAGCTCCCATAAGCCACAGCTGGATACAAGTACCAGTTTACCCTGTGTTATTTCCCTGTGTGGATGCCTGGTATGGCCTTCCCTTAGCTCGATTGATGGCATTGCTCGGGGCAATAATCTTTCTAAAAACATCTGCATATGAGTATTGATTCCATCACAGTACACCGGTGTGGCTAAGACAAGGATATCTGCTTTGATTGCCTTAGGTGCAAGCCAAGCCATATCGTCGTCCAGAATGCATTTACCTGGAGTTTTCATCCAGCAGCTGACTTCACCTTTACAGGGCTGGATGTTGAGGTCTTTATTATAATAAATTTCAACTTCAGCGCCTTCTTCTTTCATGCCTTCCAAAAATGGGTTTAAAATCAGTGCTGTATTTCCTTTATCTTTATTTGGACTTGAATTAATCACTAATATGTTCATATTAGTACCTTTTAAGAAAATTTAAATTTTATTTTTGCTTAAATTCACATTTTAAATTTCATTCCTCTAAATAAATCTAAAATATCGCAAATTACCCCATGCTCGTTAAACATATTCTTAAACCGTGGCAACAGCAAAATATAAAATTTTTTCAGACGGAAATCTATTTTCGTTTTTACCCTGATAATATAACTTTTTAAGATCTTTAGTGGTTGAACCTTGTATATCTGAAAATCCAAACTGGCCTAAGAATTCCTCAAGTCCATCTTCCTTAATGCCAAATTTAAAAACATTAGCACCTGGTCTCTGTTTATTTCCTTCTTTAACTCCAGAATCAAGTAAATAATCAAATACTACAGCACTGCCATTACCTGAATTTTTTACTATAAAAGAAAGTGTTTCGGCAACAGCCTCTGGAGTAATGTAATAAATAAATCCTTCCATAATGAAAAGAGTCTTTAATGAAGCATTATAACCTCTTTTAAATAGTTCTTCACTGATTTTTCCCGATTCAAAATCAACAGGTACATATACCACATTTTCTAAGTTAGATTGGAACATTTCTTTGATTTTTCGGGTTTTATGTTGTTGAGTGGTTGGATGATCCATTTCGAAGACCTTAACATTTTCCATTCCATCAATCCTATAAGCTCGAGTATCAAATCCAGCTCCTAATATTACCAGTTGCTCAAGCCCTTCCTTGACTGATTTTTTCACAATGTCATCCAAATACCTAACTCTACTTACAATTGAATTAATACCTGCTTCAGTATCAGCTGCCATTTCCGGATGTTCAACGAGAACTTCCCACATCTTAGGATTTATAAAATGAATAGCCAGCGGATCATAACAAATACGTTCATCTTCGCTTTTAGAAGATTCGTACGCCCTTACATTTGCAATTAATTCAGCCTGGCCAATTTCAGTTTTTAATTCTTCAAATTTTCTTTCATCTCCTTTATATTGGCTTGATATCTTTTCCGCATATTCCATTAAATCATTAAACTCTTTCTCTTTATTTCCTGTTGTATTTTTTTTCAAAATATCACCTCATTTCATTCAACCACAGCATATACAAAGGATGCCATGTCATTAACTTCTCGGTTAGCATTCTTCCCATAGAAATAAGCTTTTTTGTAGTCTTCACTACCCATATTCTTTATTTTATAAAACCCTCTCTCAGAAAGGAATTTCTCAATTGGTTCATTTATGCTTGATTTTACAGGCTCTCCACGCTGTTTTGCAAACTCATAACCACTTTTTCCTTTATGAGCATTAGTATCTGGCTTGACTTTCCCATAATCAAAAATAACAGCACTTTTTTTACCAGAACTATGAACGATGAATGACAGCAACTCATCTACAGCTTCATGAGGAAGATAATAGATAAGTCCTTCCATTACAAATAGTGTTCTCTTCGTTTTGTCATAACCGCTCTCTGCCAGCCGCTGTTCAAGCTTTTCAACTTCAAGATCTGCAGACACATAAGTAACATGAGCCGGAATAAAACCAAATATTTCATTTATTTTATCTTTTTTCACTTTTATTGTGTCAGGATGGTCTATTTCAAATATATGAACATTTTTTAACTCTTCAATCCTGTAAGCCCTTGTATCATATCCAGCACCCATTATAACCAGCTGCTCAAGCCTATTCTGGGCAGATAACTTAACAATATCATCAAAATACCGTGCCCTGGCAACGATTGAATTACTATATCCAGGTAAGCTACGTTCTACCTGTTCTCGTTGTGCTTTGTATTTCTCAGGATGACACGTCATGAACTCCCGCATTTCAGGACTGGTAAAATAGATAGCATACGGGTCATAACATATACGCTTATCTACAGGCTTTTCTGACTCTTCAGCCCGAATTAATGCAACTATTTCTGCCATTTTGCTTGGTCCTTTTTTAATATTCTCCGCCATCATTCAATTCCCCCATCGTTATTTTCCACGTAATTTTCTTTCCTATAACTTTAGGTCGACCATTTGTGTCCTGAATTAAAACATCATAAATGTATAAAACTACTAGTTCTATGTATGACCAGTGGTCGTTATTATAACCAGTAGTATACAACATATATAAAACTTTGGATTTTAGGAATAAAAATTAAAGAAAGTAAATGGTTAATATCAGCACATCATGGTGTAAAAAAAGTGTTTAATATATTAATAGCTCTTAAATAAACAATTAAATGCCAAAATAATAAAATAAATTAAAATTAGAGTTTAATAAAAGATATTTTAGTGATTAGTTCAGTCTAGATCTTTTTTATCATCCATTTTAATATAGAGCTGGCTTATAAAATCATCAAGGTCTTTAGTAAATTTCACATAATTGACCCCTTGACCTTTGAGTATCATCCTAAAATCAAAGGGTAAATTACCTACATTTTCACAAATTAGCATCTGTACAGCCGTTATTTTAAGAGGATCTACATCAGATCGTATTGTTCCTTCTTTTATACCTAGTTCTATAGATTTATATAAAATAAAGAATATTTCCTTACGTAACTTAAAAATTTCTTTTATAGTTTCATTAGCATCGACCTTTAAGAAATTAGATGGAAGATGTATAGAATAAAGCGTACTCTGCATCATAATTTCAGAATAATCACTATGCAGCATGTCACTTAAATCAAATCTCCCTGATTGAAAGTAATTATAAGCTTTAAAATAGTCAGAATAAGTTCTGATGTATTCAACATATGCCCTTTTGAATGCAATGAGTTTTTCAAGTCCAGTATCCTCTTTTTCAACCTTTTCTTTGATCATTGTATTCAAAATAACGACCCCTCGCAAAACTACGGCATAAAAAAGTTCTTCCTTATTATCAAAGTAAATATAAAGAGTGGCTTTACCTAAACCAACTTCTTTAGCAATACCATTCATAGAAACATTATCGTATCCTTTTGAGAAGAAAAGTGCTTCTGCAGCGTCTAATATATCATTACGCCTTTGTTCTCTCTCCCTTTCCTTCCAATTTGAAACTGACATTCTCTCACCAAGATATATGTTGTTACTTGTTATCTTAATACTTTGACATTTATATTCAAGAGCATAATTAATTAAACTTACAACTGGGAAGTCCAGGTTAATGGTTTTAATCTATAAAATTCAATATTTCACAATTTCATTTGTAGATGTAGAATGATTTTTTCACTTGAATATAAAATCGTATCTATTGAAGGTCAGGTAAATGATTTATCAATTAAAAATTCGTGTAATAATTAAAAAATAGCGGTGCAAATAAGATAAATGATTTCATTTACCTGTCAATTAAAGTACTGAATATTAAATTAAAATGTACCTTAAAGAATGCATCATCCTATTTATTCATGATCATATGGCGTAAAAGATTTTCTACATCCATAAAATATTTTTCACTGTTAATTCCTCTGCTTTCCAGAATTCTTATGTGATCAGGGGGTACTTCTGACATACTTTTAGAAATTGCAGATAATAAAATAGAAACTTCTACAGGATCTACATCAGGCCTAACAGTTCCATCAATTATACCAATTTTAAGGGAGTCACGCATGATATCAAACCTTTCTTTACGCAAGCTCATGATCTCCCTGGTGTATTCACTTACTGGAGGAAGAAGCTGGAAATCAGCATTATGAACTATGGAATAGAGCCTTACATCTTTACTGATTTCTTCTGCATATTCCCTATTTACTATGTTCTCCATATCAAATCGTCCGGACTGGAAATAATTGTAAATGTGGATATAATCAGGATAATCTTTTGTAAATTTATGATATGCAACTCTAAATGCAGCAACTTTGTCAATCCCCTTTTCTGCAGCTGCAACTGCTTCTCTTATCATTGCATTTAAGATACGGGTTCCTCGAAGTACTATAGCAAAAAATAACTCTTCTTTATTTTCAAAGTAAAGATAAATCGTTGCTTTACTTAATTCAACTTCTTTAGCTATATCATTCATAGAAACATTATCATATCCCTTTTTAAAGAACAAGCTTTCGGCGGCATCGATGATGTCCTTCCTTCTCTGCTCTTTTTCCCTTTCTTTTCTGCTTTTTATGGGCATACCATCACCTTGCTGACTGACAGTAATATAATATCCGCTGGTTTATATATAAAAGATGAATTTATTAATAAAAGTTTGGTTTTAAACCTGAAATAGAGTTTAAAGTTAAAATTTAAGTTAAAGTTCATCTGCATATTGTGTAAATGTTATAATCAAAACTAATTATGTAATTGTTGATTAAATGGAATTATTTTGAACTTCAACCTAACAGACTACTACCTTTAAAACACAGTAAAATTCGCACTTACAGGTAGTTCTATTAAATTATTTAAAAAAAGCAGCCATCAATTAAAAATTATAATTCGTTAGTTTAAAAAAAGAGAATATGGTGGAAATAATCCACTTTCTCCAAACTTAGTTTGCAGGGGAAATTAAATCCCTTTCTCCGCTAGGTAAGAACTCTCTGAGTGCTCCTTTAGCAATGCATTCTCTTGGTGCAGTAAAGTCAAATGTAAGGTTCTTATCTGCAAATGCTATTTTAATTAAAGGATTGACACAGAAAGCGTCACCTCTTGCAGCGTGAGGAGCCTGAGCTATTCCAGCGTATTCTGGCTGGTGACCTACGTTCATAGCGTAGTTAGGGTAGTTAGGTCCTCTGAGTTCGTGGATTAAACCTTCGTCGCTTCTTATTGATAGAGAGTTAGAAGCTCCACACTGATCTTGAAGGTCGTATCCGTAGAATCCGAGTCTGCTGTGTACTTCTTTGTGTAATATCTGGCTTAAGTACCATCCGTTAATTCCAGCGTTGGAGTTTCCAGTTGCAAATGCGGTTGAACAACCTGCAGCTGCTGCAGCGACTGCTGCTCTCTGGGATCCACCAAAGTGGCTTTCTAAGAGTGTTGGGATTTCGTACTGTTCCATTCCGTAGAGAGTTACTTCAGTTGTTATGTCTTTAACAACATCCATATCTGCTTTAGCCTGGCATAAACCAAATTTATCTTCTACGTATTCTTTACCGTAGTATAAGAAGTCGTCGAGTATATCGTCAGTGTATGCTGCGGTAGCATACTGAGTGAATCCGACACCACCAGACATGTAAGATCCGAGCCAAATCTGATCGTATATTGCTGCACCAGCAGCTATAACTTCAAGACTTACTTTTGCAGGGTCTTCAGAGACTCTGGAGGTCTGAATCATATCTGCTAAAACTCCGAACTGGATTCCACCAGGTTCGTTTGGTCCTCTTGCTCTTCTTGATGGTAAGATAGCACCCATTCCGATAACGTCAGCGTGTTTAGCTGCGTATGAGAAATCAGCAATAGCTGCTTCTCCTGCACAGAGTTTGTATGCTGAGATGAAACTCATACCTATCTGCATTGCAGACCATCTGGATACTGTACCACCGTCACAGGATCTTACTACTGCTGTAGGGACTCTGCTTACCTGGTAGGTTTTCTTTCCAACGTATTTTTTGAGCATTTCAGCCTGTTCTTCTGGGAACTCTTTGTTTATGTCTATGAGTACTCTTTTATCGAGTTCGTCAGCTAAGTTGTCGTCACCAGTGAATATTTTAGCGTAACAATCGCCTACAAGACCAGGGTTTACTTCTACCATGTGTTCCTGCACAACAGCTCCACCAGGGAGTGCGTGGTTGATTGTTTCCATGTATTCGTTTATTGTTTCTGGAGTAACTTCAACACCTAAACGTTTTTCGAGAACTGCGTGACCGGTATCCATACCTACAATAACAGTCCTTTTAATATCATCTAAAAGCTGCTGGATAGCTGCGTTGTTGATGAAATGGAGGTCGTCTCCTTCAACATATGAGTCTGTTCCAGAGATTTTGTATGCCATTAATTTCCTTTGTCCTAATGGAACTCCAATATCAGGGTTGTAGAATGGAACTCCGCCCCTTTCTTCCATTAGTTTTTCAGCTTCTGCATTGAATTCTTTTTTCCTTGCAGACTGTTCCCAACCGCCGAAGCAGTAAAAGTTGGTGTGATTTTCATTTGGGTCTTCGTCAAATTTACCTTTTAAGGCTTTTGCGAAAAGCTTTTTTTCGTCTATCATTAGTCATCACCCAATTTACATTTTAAATCATTTTTGAATACGCCTAATCCATAACCACCTTTTGTTCTGGCGTCGTGTATGGTTTCGACTACTTCAATTGCTTCTTCATCATCTCTCATGCTTACGTTATCGTACCTGTAGATGGTGGTAATTTCTGATAGATGTTCATCATCTAATGGTTCTCCTACAGCTACAGGTTCGTCAAGAGGTCTTCCTACTTGGTCTTTAACATAAGATACTTGACCGTCTTCTTCGTTGTAAACATATCTCTGAAGTGCGTCAAACATTAAACCGTTTTCATCGAGTCTTAATGAGTGCCCGTGTACGGTTGCACCTCTTATACCTGTTTTTGCAGGGTCAAATAATTCAGTTTCAATTAAAGTTTTAGACATTTTTTCTAAGTCAAGTTCCCTGATTTCTACAACCTGTCTTCCAGATAAAGTACCTGTGTCTACTCCTCTGAACCTCCACATGTAGGTTCGAGCCCTGTCATAAGGCTGTGCTGGAGCGTTGTACATGGAATCTGCAAATTGGACATATCTGGTCCTGACACCTTCTTTTGCACCAGGAATAGGTTCCACGAGTTCTTTCATCATGTCTAATTCAAAGTCCATTTCTTCAAGAGGAGGGTGTACTGTTTTGTATCCTTCCCCAGGGTTTCTGTGACCTAAAATTTTAACTATATCTTCATCTGCTACTTCCCTGATCTTTTTAAGTTCATAATCAGGGTTCATATGGTTCCTACGATTTTCAGCAATTTTTGTTTTTCCAGGTGTGTATTGAGCTTCATACGACATTTAATCACCTATTAATCTTACAGTTTCTGAGGATTTTGCACTTGGATCCACCATTCCAATTAACCGTGGATCAATACTTTTATCAAATCCTATGCCGTATTTCATATAATCTGAAACAGTGATATTTGTTTTTGTGAAAATACCTACTGAAACATCATATCTGAAGTTAAGGGCATCACTTAGGATTCTTTCTAGTTCCTCTTTAAAGGAATCCAGTTTTTCATGGTTTACAGTTACTATGATTTCTCCAACAGAAACTAAAAGTTCAAAATTCTCTTCTTTTACCTTAATAACCTTTCTATCTTCGTGATTTACGATAGTTCCTTTTGCAGGTCCGTACCCTACAACTCGTGGTAAAGATTTACCATTTACAAGAACCCTTAAAATTCCATCAAGGTCAATTATAGAGTTCAGTATTTTTTCAGTTGTTTTGGGTTTTAAAAGCCTGTGGGGAAATATTTTAACATCCACGGCTTTAATTTCGTTCATAAAATCACCTTAAACCTGCGGTATTATATTTTGTCTTTTATCTCTACTGCACCTTCTGCAACGTATTTGATAGGTTCCCTAAGGTAGTCAATATCACTGTAAACAGTTCCTACTAAGCTAGAGGTAGATTCAACAGAAAACATCTGTGTACCTGCGTCTAAACACATGGAAGCTGCATTACAAGGTACAGCATAACCTTTACTGTGTCTGGTTACAACGTGGTTTCCGTTGAAGGTTCCAGGACCCCCTCCACCGTATATACCGTGGGAGAAGAAACTCATACCTACACCAGTACCCTGTGCTCTTCCGTAGTCAACACCAGGAAGACCAGTTTCGTATTCTAGTATATCGTTGTAGTAAAGAAGTGTAGAAGCAACACCCTGAGCAGCTCTGGATGCACCTATGTTTACTATTGTTGAACTTATTAATCCAGCAGCAGCATAAGCGTTCCATAAAGCCCAGTCAACAGGTTCATATATTTTGTATCCTGAAGGCATTGTTTTTGCTACTTTAATGACTCCGTCATCAAGTGCTCTTTCTACCAGTGAAGCGATTACTGTTCCTACAGTACCTTTTCCGTTTGCTTTGACCAGGTCGAAAACAATGTTATTAGCATTTAAACCCTGGTATGCAAGTCCTAATAAGTGGGACCTTTCGAATGCACCTAAAGCATCACCTATTTCGAACATTGAGGTTTGTTCTAATATTGCGGATAATGCTACTGCATTTAATGTGTTTTTCTTGGTTACTGCTACGATGTGGTTAGCTGCAATGGTCCTGAAACCGTAACCTAAACTGTCGAGCATAGCTGGAGGTGCAAGTAGTGCTGCGACGTTAGCTCCTTTGAAGTCTACACTCTGTGGGTAACTTCCTAAAACTGCGGTTTTTATTGCAGAAGCATCAAATTGATCTACATCGAATGTGTCTATGATTGCCTGGATTACTGCTCCACCAGTAACTAATGTGGAAACTGTGTAATCTGCTGCCATGTTCATTCTCTGTGAAGGCAGCTGAACAAGAACCTGAGCCCCATTGTTAATTTGTTTGAGATTGAAATCGTCATCTTCGTCTATTTGGATAATTTTTTGAAGTTTATCAGCAATTACGTCTACGTTTTCAACTATTGGTAAATTTAATTCCCTTCCAGGAATAAAGTTTGCTTTTCCACCATAAGCTGCGTTTGCCAATGTTTTTTCTATCCCTGCTAAGTTAATAGCTACAGAACGTTTAACTTCCTGTACAATCTTAGAAATAGTAGGGTTGTACATTGGACTAATTGCTTCTAGAGGAACATTTTCTTCTAAAAGCTTTCCATCTACTCCATATAGGTCTATTTTATCTTCATATGTTGGCATAAAACTTACACCTCTTTATTTGTTTTCATTCTAAAATGAAATTTAAGGAGGATAAGAGACTATATTAGTCTCTCGCCCATTTAGCAGTTGTTTAAACAGAATAGTTAAAATAAACCAATAGTGGCAAGTTATTCAGATAAGATCTCCCTAATCGGAGGGAAAATATGGTTTAACTCAACATTTTGTTTCTGTTTAAAGGAAGTCATAGATCTCGTCGGAATTAGAAAATGATAACGTTAGGAGATTAATATAATCCTGGTTATTCGTTTCACATTTCCGTGGTTATGACTTAGTGCATTATTTGTAACCACCGGTAACCATGTTACTGGTGGTTACAATATAGCCAATGGTCATTATTGATATTTAAATGTTTTGTTTAAAAAAAGCAATGTACCTATAAAGATAGAAGAAAACATAATTTTACTACATCAAACTAAAATAAATGTTTTCATAGAATTGAGGATTTAATATATCATTTTAATTAAAATAGATTTCTCTCAATTATTTTTTATTTGGATAAAAATATTACAAATATAACCGTAGGTTATTTTGTTACCAAATGATATTCTATAACTAGAAGTAAATCAGTATATAAATTTTTTGGTTTTAAAGGCTGTATTTGAGCTAATTTTAAATTATTTAACACATAAAAATAAAATAAGTTATTATTAACGCCAATTAAATCACACAACACAATAAAAAAAGATATTTTTAATCAGGGGTTTAAATTAAGTATTAAAAATTAGTTAAAGTCCAGTTTAGTTATTATTAATAATTCCAAAAATAATTTTAAATATCCAGAATAACCTGCACCATATTCCCATTATCCTGTTTGACATCCATCATATGGTAAGTAACTGCCTTTACCTCAGCCCGGCTTTCATGGATTTCTGGATTAAATTCTTCGCCCCATGCTGTCCCTTTTAAAGAAAATCCATCATCTCCTTTATTTATTTTGACTTCAAATTTAGAAAACATCAGGAAATCAACGTCCAGCATGAAAAGAAATTCTGAAAGCCAATCATATAAAAGTGCACATTCATCTTCGGATTCAACTTCAATCTTCCGTTCTACCTCATGTTCTATTTTTGATGTATCTGTCATTACTTCAAACATTGCAAGAGCGGCATTTTCAAACGCTTCATCCAGCGTTTTTCCATATGCCCTATAGCCCACATCAGCTGTGACCTCAAAAAATTCAAATTTTTTGCCTTGATTATCGTTTTTCACTGTGCTACCTCAAAAAAAATATGGATATATAATCATATTAACCTTTGGTATAATCTAGGCAACTTCTCTTGGGAACTCTTCTCTCACTTTTTTAGCTTCTAACCCTCTTCCAAGTCTTCT
Source organism: Methanobacterium sp. (assembly GCF_038562635.1). Classification (NCBI taxonomy): domain Archaea; kingdom Methanobacteriati; phylum Methanobacteriota; class Methanobacteria; order Methanobacteriales; family Methanobacteriaceae; genus Methanobacterium; species Methanobacterium sp. The sequence continues at coordinate 463,256 of NZ_JBCFBO010000002.1, forward strand.
TGCAACTTCTTCATAATACTCCTTGGTCTGTGGTGTTGTAGATGGATTTACTTTACTTAAAGCTGCTTCAAAGTGTCTTTTTGAAACTTTTTCAATTTTAATATTTTCATGGAGTGCAATTACACCCGCTTTTCTGCACAATGCTTCTATATCTGCTCCAGAGTATCCTTCCGTCCTTTTAGAAAGATCTACAAGATTCACATTATCATCAAGAGCCATGCTTTTAGTATGGACTTTTAATATTTCAAGACGTGCCTTTTCATCCGGCGGTGAAACAAGCACAACTTCATCAAATCTTCCAGGACGTAATAATGCAGCATCAATTAAATCAGGCCTGTTTGTAGCGCCAATTACGACAACACCCCTCATTTCTTCTAAACCATCCATTTCAGAGAGTAATGTGTTTACCATTCTTTCAACTACCCTTGGTTCACCTGCTGCAGATCCCCTCATAGGAGCTATAGCATCTATTTCATCAAAAAATATTATACATGGAGATGCCTGTTTTCCTTTTTTAAATATTTCGGTTATTTTTCTTTCAGATTCTCCAAACCATTTGCTTAAAATCTCTGAGCCTTTAACTGATATAAAATTAGCCTTTGACTCTGTTGCAACCGCCTTTGAAAGCATGGTCTTTCCAGTTCCAGGCGGACCAAATAAAAGAATTCCTTTAGATGGTTGGATTCCAATCCGCTTAAAATCCTCAGAATTAGTTAACGGCCATTCTACAGCTTCCTTAAGAGTCTCTTTCAACTCCTGCAGTCCACCTATATCTTCCCAACGGATATCCGGAACTTCTATAAAGACTTCACGAAGTGCAGAGGGGCTGATTGATTTTAAAGCATCCATAAAATCATTATTTGTTACAAACAATTTTTCAAGGACTTCTTGAGGGATAGTCTGCTCTTCAAGGTCTAATTCAGGTAGTATCCTTCTAAGTGCATTCATTGCCGATTCTCTGCTTAGTGCTGCAAGATCTGCCCCAACAAAACCATGTGTTATATCAGCAATTTCTTCCATATCTACATCATCTTCCAGGGGCATTCCCCGGGTATGAATTTGCAGTATTTCACTCCTACCATCCCTATCAGGAACTCTAAGCTCTATTTCCCTATCAAATCGTCCCGGCCTTCTAAGTGCCTGATCAAGTGCATCCGGCCTGTTTGTTGCACCTATAACTATTACTTTTCCCCTTTCTTTTAATCCATCCATGAGTGCAAGTATCTGGGCAACAACTCTGCGCTCTACTTCTCCAGTAACTTCTTCCCTTTTTGGTGCAATTGCATCAATCTCGTCTATAAATATTACAGTGGGCGCATTTTCTTCAGCCTCTTTAAATAAGTCCCTTATTTTTTTCTCGGCTTCCCCCACATATTTGCTCATAACCTCAGGACCGTTTATAGCAACAAAATTTGAGCCGCTTTCATTTGCAACTGCCTTAGCAAGTAGAGTCTTTCCAGTACCTGGAGCTCCATGTAAAAGAACTCCACGGGGCGGATCAATACCAAGTCTATCAAATATCTCAGGATGGCGCAGAGGAAGTTCTATCATTTCCCTTACTTTCCCTATCTCCTGCTTTAATCCACCTACATCATCATATGTAACATCTGGAACCTTTTTTTCAACTATTTCTACAGCCTCAGGCCGCACTTCTATTTCTGTAACATCATTTATTCTTACAATACCCGCAGGGTTAGTTGATACCACTGAAAATTTAATTTCACCCAGTGAAAATGGAGTTGTAGATTCAAAAAATTCTCTAAAAACTTTCTCTCCCCCAGGGAATTCTCGGAAGGTCTCTCTCGTTCTCCGCGGAGATATTAAAGATAAAATATCCCCCCTTGCTGCTGCTCTCCCCATTATATTCCTTTTTATGATGTCTCCCGATGCCATTATTCTTAATCCTTTTGTTGCAGGAGCCAGGGTAACTTTTCTAGCAATTCTTATTTTAGCATGTCTTATGGTTACGGTTTCACCTATAGATGTGCCTGCATTTGATCGGGTAAGGCCGTCCATTCTCACTATTTCAAGCCCAATATCTGCAGGATAGGCATGTCCAACTATTGCACCTGTTGTTCTTTTACCGATTATTTCAACAATATCGCCAGGTTCAACGTCCATTTCCGCAAGTAATTCATTATCCATCCTTATAATACCCTTTCCAACATCTTGCTGTAGTGCTTCTGCAACTCTAAGCTCAACTTCGCCAAGTTCAGGCATTAAAATCCCTCCGTGAAAGTAAAATCAAATAATGGACAATATACTCTAATATTTATGTTAATACATTGATATATATTTTTGTAAAGTTATTCCTCCCTATTCTGATTACTTTTCATGCGCTCTCTATCTCTTCCTTTAAGTAACTTCAAATAGAGGATTTAAACAAGGAAGTGATTAATATGTTAAAAACTAGTAGAAATACCGCAATTGATCTTAGAAAAAAACGAAACTATATAAAGTTAGAAGAAATAAACATGGTATCCTGCATTACAATAGCAATGATTGTACTTATTTTCATTTTAAGTGTTGCCGTTTTTGCTTCATTCCCAAATTCAAATATGCCCGCAGGTATCTAAAACAGGCCATATAAAACTCCACATAACCAAAAAAATAGCCGTACATTTCTCTTAAATTCAATTATATTTACAGTAAATAACGTAACTTTTAAACTTATAATTATTTAGTGAAAATTAAATTTATATGATTTAAGTCAAAGAAATCATAGATTTCACCAGAAAAATATTTGGTTATTCCCCATAAGTCAAAGAAATATCTAAAGACGAGACATACATTTTTGGATTTCTTCCGTGTCGAATCTGAGTATTATAATCCTTGAGTTACCTTTTACTCCTTTTCCAGTGAACCTGGTATCAATAAGCCTTAAAAATTCAAGTTTATTTAAAATACGGTTAAAAGAAGCATAACTTGACTTAGTTTTCTTACTGAACTGACTGTAAAGTTCACCTGCAGTTAAATCTACGTCTGAAGTCCGTATAAGATCTAGTAATGTTCTTTCATCATCTGATAAAGACTTGAGAGTGTACATAAGATTTATAGAACCCGTATTTTTAAGTGCCTCTTGAATATGTTTTCGTTCTATTGTTTTAGATGCATCTGCTTCAGCCAGATTTCCACCTATCCTTAAAAGGTCGATTCCTACCCTTAAATCGCCATTCGATACCGTATATTCGGTGATTTCATCCAGTAATTCATCTGAAATCACTTCACTGTAAAAACCAATTCTGGCCCTTTCTTTTAATATATCTTTTATTTCTTCTTTTGAGTAGGGATTGAATATTATTTCCTGGGGGATGAATATGGAATTAACATTTTTATCAAGCATGAACCTGAATTCAATATCAGACAGGATAGCAAACACACCGGTTCTTACACCTTCAAATGATTCATGAGCTCTTAAAATATCATAAAATATTTTATTGGCATTTTTACTGTAAAATAAATAATTAATATCATCTAATGCAACAATGAGAGCTTTACCCTCGTTTGAAAGGTGCTGCATTATATTTTGATAAATTCTTGAAAAGGGAACCCCTGTTTCTGGGGGAGTATGTCCGAAAATCTTTTGATAAATCTGTGAAAATATGCCAAACCGAGTTGTATGTATCTGGCAGTTTATATAGACGCAAACCACTTTATCTGATGTCCTTTCCACCATTTCAAAGATCTTTTTAATGGCTGTTGTTTTCCCTGTTGCACACGAGCCAAGTATAACCCCATTAACTGGCCTTCCGCTACGTAGTGCAGGCCTTATGCTGATTGCAAGGGCCTCCATTTGTGATTTTCGATACATGAAATTGTCTGGAATGTAATCTGGATTAAATGCATCGATGTTTTTAAACAGAGTTTCATCATAAAGGAGAAGGTCATCAATGTCCATGGTCTTTACCTAAAAACTCATTATCTGAGTGGTTTTTAAATATATTATGTTTATATCAATACTAGCTTTATTTTTATCTATTTCCTTATAAATCTATATAATACATACTACTTGTAGCTCCCCTATTTAATTATTTATTGATTCAATAAAAAACATCATCCATAATCCATTTAGTGCAGTTATTAAAATTAAACAAAAAATAAAGCACCTATCTAATTTTTAAAGCTAGAGTTATGTAACTATGAAAAGATAAGTACCGTATAATAACTAAAATCTTTAAACAAACCTAATGTAAAATCCAGAACAATAAAATAACTATAATTAAGGCTAAAGAACTGCAGCCAACCAGGTTCCATTTTATCCGTTTATTATAATTAGATTTTAGTGGATTACTGCAAAATACACATACTTGAGAAGTTTTTACATTTTCTTTTCCACAGCTATGACAAATATTTGGAGTATCACGAGATTTCAATATTTTACCACAAAATACACATATTTTTGAACTATTGATATTTTCTTTTCCGCATTCCAGGCAAATATTTAACTTACCCTCTGATTTTTCTTGATTGTATCGTTTATGGAGTTTTTTAACATATCTTAAAGATCCTCCACATGGACACCTGCCAAAATTATGAGGGGATTCTCCCGCCTGAAGTACATAATAGCCCTTGCACTTTTCACAAACAAGATAAGGCATCTAACCACCGTTTATGTTTTCCAAAATTCCATTAACTGGAATTTATCGCAGAAATTGTAAAATAGGAATTATTTTCACTACATAAACTATATATATGCCTTAAATCTAATGCAACTAAAATAATGGATATATCTAGAAATCTTAAAGCCGATTTCTTCAAATTATCTCCTCCTTTATGCCACATAATTATTTTTTAGAAGATAATAATATTATTTACTAATATATCCAAATAGAAAGAATTATATTATTTATTATTAAATAATGATAATGTTCCTGTTTATTTTATTTATTTAATTCCAAAAGAATGATTATATACTCTTAATAAAACTACATTTTATTTTTTATATTAAATAAAAACATATTATATATTTATAATAAGTATAATCATCCATAAGCTTTGATAATAAAAGTAAATATTATCAATTAAATTTAATTCTAAAAATAAGTGTATTAACCTGCTGAAAACAGTTTAAAGCCCAATATGATTAATCCAGATCTAATTTCATGGCCAGTGCATTATTACCATAATTCCCGATGATATCAAAACTGTCGGGAATTACATTATCCTCCGGTCATCCCCAGAGTATAGCCCTAACTATAAAGAATCCGCCATAAGCAGCGTAAACTCTTCCAAAATTTGCTGGTTGAAGGGTTGCAACTATTCCATATAATACCAAAATTGCTCCACCTACAACTGCGACCCAAAAGCTTCCCCTATCACGAAGCCAAAACCATATAAGATATCCTCCACCTATTTAACAGAAGCCTGCAAGTACAAAACCCTCAAACACGTAGCATGCAGAATTCATAGAATTTTGCTTGTGCAAAAATCGTAGCTTGCAAAAACCTTCTGTTTTTGCGGTTCAGGAAACACAGTTTCCTTCAACATGTAAAAATCAAGATTTTCGAGTGTATAAATGATTTAATAACTTCCATTTTGGCGTCTCATCTAAAATAGATGAGTTATAATTGGCACATATCAACTAAAAACCTTACAAAATCATTTCTTTTACTATATCATTTAAACTATCTTTGTTTTTAGGAGTTTTTAACTTATTTATTTCAGGGTATGAAAATATATTAATAATATTCATCATAGTAATATTATTGTTTTGGAAATAGGTTACTTAAATTCGTATTTCAAATGGTTCTATTTCCAGAAACACTAAAAAATCTTTAATTATTAGGAGAGTTTTATAATGCCAGATTGGGAAAAGTACCATAAAGGTAGCTGGGAAAATTACTGGAAAGATTACTGGAAAGAAAGTGCTGGAGCAGACTGGACAGAGCATGAACGAAAATACAAGGAAATGGGTAAAATCATGAACAAATTAGGGGAGACTCAATTTAAAACAGCAGAGCTCATAATGCAGCTTGCAAATAAAAAAGAAGGAGAAGAATACGAAAAAGAAATAGACAGTTTAGAAAATGCAATAAAAGATCTGAGGACTGTTATAGATAAAAAACGCAGCGAATTAAAGTGAATTAATTTATTTCCATTATCTTTTTAAAATTAAATTAAGTATAACTAGTTTTTTTAAATATTAACACCCTAATTTTATTGTAAATCCCAAACAGTGCCCATTTTTATCATGAAAAATATTATTCAAATTTGATATCATCAACACCTTGCACGCTTTCTCCACCAGACATATTCACTATTTTCACATTTTCATTTTCTGCAGCCCACTGTGTAAGTTTTTTAGCATAATTCAACTTCATTTGCTTAATTTCATCAGCTTTACCCTCTGCTTCAGATAAATCCGGCCTAGAATATTTGGTTACGATATCCCCAAAGTCCATTCCTGCAAGAAGTATAAATCTTGCCCCAAGTTCAATTGCCAGGAAGATGCAACGGTCTCCATCTGTAAAACCGCCGAAATTAGATACATTTTCCAAAGGTACACTTTGAGTAGTCCCCAAAATTCGTTTTAACTCCGGAACATATTCTTTTATTTTATCAATATTATTTCCATGGGCATGGACAGCCAGAATTGCTCCTCGCTCGTTAGCTTCTATTATATCATCCATATTACCGTCTAAATCTGTAACTATAATATCTGGAACTATATCTTTCTCTAAAAGTGCAGTTGTTGCCCCATCTGCTGCAATTAATGTAAACTTATTTAAATTTAATTCTTCCAACTGATCCAGTTCGTCCAAATCTTCAATATTCCCTTTAAGGGATGGTCCAGCTCCAAAAATAATTACCATATCTTTTATATTAGTCTCAGCAATGCTTGAACTGTTATCTTCGTTTAAAAGGTTGTTTAACAGTTCCGCAGATTTTTCATCATCTTCACGGCTGAAACCAAATTCTTTTAGTATTTTGTCATACCATGAAAACCAAGCATCAAGATTCATGAAAGTGGATATATTATTTTTAATAAATAAATTGTTGGAATTAAATTCAAATTTAGAAAATATGATTAATTGAAGTAAAATCATGAAAATTATGGTGATAAAATAGTTTGACTATTTAAGAATCAGGGACTGAAGTAAAGGTATATTAACTGTTTAATTGATAAACTTATGTGTATCTCAAAAAGAGAATCAAGTTTAATATAGTTTTTAAAATTGGAGGTTTGAAAATGGAGGAAACATTGCTAATGATACCCGGACCTACCAAAGTAGCTCCGCGAGTACTAAAAGCCATGTCAGATGCAGTGATGAACCACAGAAGTGCTCAATTCGCTGATATTTTAACTGAAGTCAATGAAATGATGTCAGAAGTATTCCAGACTGAAAATCCATCTTACACTATAACCGGTTCTGGAACAGCTGCAATGGAAGCTGCAGTTGGAAATGTCCTTAATAAAGGAGATAAAATTTTAAATATTGTTGGCGGGAAATTCGGAGAAAGATTTGCACAGATAGCTGAAGCTAACGGCGGTAATTCCGTTAAGCTTGATGTGGAATGGGGTAAAGCAGTAGATCCCGAAGATGTCAAAAATATTTTAGAAGAAGATGATGAAATTAAAGCTGTGACATTAGTTCACAACGAAACTTCAACAGGGGTCGCAAGCCCAATAGAAGAAGTAGGTAAAATTGTTAAAGATTATAACGCTTTATATGTTGTAGATACTGTTTCATCCCTTGGTGGGGACGACGTAGCTGTAGACGATTATAACATCGATATTTGTGTAACAGGTTCACAGAAATGTCTTGCCGCACCACCAGGAATGGCAGCAATCACAGTAAGTGATGATGCATGGGATGTAATCAATAAAGTAGACTCCAACTCATATTACTTGGACGTAAGGAAATACAAAAAATACGCAGGACATACACCATCCGAAACTCCATACACACCTTCCGTATCCTTAATGTACGCAATGCGTGAAGCATTAAACATGGTAATGGAAGAAGGTCTCGAAGCTAGAATAGAAAGACACAAATTAGCTGCGTCAGCCACAAGAAATGCTGTTAAAGCTCTTGGTCTTGAACTATTTGCTGACGAAGATGTTTCATCTACAACCGTAACTGCTGTAAAAATGCCTGAAGGCGTAACTGATAAAGATATGAGGGGCACAATGAGAGATAAATATGGAATTGTGCTTGCCGGTGGTCAAGACCACTTAAAAGGCAATGTTTTCAGGATAGGACATATGGGTAATGTCAACTACAGAGATCTTGTTGTTACAATGGCTGCTCTCGAAATGACTTTAAAAGGTCTTGAAATGGACATTTGTCTCGGAAATGGAGTGGCAGCAGTAGAAGAGGCTTATCTTATAGGATAATTCTCTTTTTTACTTATTTTTTTGAACTGTTTTTTATCTGAAAATTAAAAAATAAAACAATAAATAACTATTTTTTATCACCAATTAAACCAGCTTGCAATGGCATGTGCAACAAAACAGGCTGCTGCAGCTATTCCGCAAACTACAGCCCCTATAACACATACGGTTTTAGTTATTCCTTCAGGAGCTACAGCAATACCAACTGCAAAACACCCAGCTATAGCTGACAAAGCGTAACCTGCATTTTCTATAGTATTTAAAGTGTGAGTTTTAGCAGGACTATCCTGAGTAGCATTATCAGTTTGATTCAAAGATGTTTCATTTGCATAAGTTGTATTATTTAAAGCTGTTCCATTGACATTAATTTCATTTTCAAAAGTCCCATTACCTGTTTCATTAAAAACTGTTTTATTTTCATCAATTGAATTGTTTAAAACCGTTTCATTCGTGTTATTTTCATTATCAATTGTTTGATTAAAATCTGTTTCATCTATAACCGTTTTATTACCCGTTTGATTTAAAATTGTTTCATTTATACCAGTTGAACTATGCATTTCTAGTTTATTTAAACATTTATTGTGATCCTGATTAACTACAGCACTTTTAACCATACTTTGAACAATTTCACATGAATTCAATGTATCTGGAGATTTAACCTGGTTCAATGACCCTATTTCAACTGCACCTGCAGGTTCAACACTTAATATGCCTAAAATTAACAGGACCACCAAAAATTCTTTATATTCCATAGTTTACCCCCTTAAATCCCAATTTATTTATCGGACCCGTTTTAATGTAAACGTTATGGTATTTAAACATTTTTATGAATAATCAAACAGATGAACATATAGAAATAAGAAGTAGAAAAATTAATTCAAAAAGAAATCCTGTAAAAATATATAAACTATCTTAAATTTTAAAATAACATTAAAAAATTAAATAAAATATTTATTTAAAAAATAAGTGGTAGTTAAACTTCATTTAGACCAGTTTAAACCATAAACAGTGATAATAACCTGGGCAAGTGGGAAAATTGTCCAGCTGGCGTTTATTTTAAGCCAAGCTGTAGAGCTTCTAATTTTAGCGGTGTTGATTTCATCTTTCTTTAATTCTTCTCTTATTATACTAACTTTTTCTATGACTTTATCCCTATTATCTAAATTTAAAGATTCTATCGTGTTATATATCTGATTAAAAGTATTTTTTATCCTGAGATCACTTGAAGTTGTAATTTCATCACTATTTTCTGCAGCTGTAAAATTAGACATGCCTGAATTTTCTATTAAGTTTATTCCCTTACCAGTTATTTTAACTGAGCTAAATTCTACTCCTAGACCTGGAGATATATCCACATACTTTTCATCACGTAACTGAAATGCATTTTTCTCAAGTAATTTATCATCTATTTTTAATTTATCCAGCAAATAATTACGAGCAAGATAATATCCCGGATTTTGATCGTTGAATTCATTTAATATATCCAGTATTTGTTTCTGTATTTGGTTCATAAGTTCACGCCCTAGTTTATAAAATTAGCAATAGTTTTTAGTAACGCTCATGTTCACAAAATCCCTCAAAATCCTCAAAAATCTAGATTTTTGGGTTCAGAAAATCTCAAGGAGATTTTCTTCAACCTCAAAAAATTCATAGAATTTTTTGGGACATTCAAACGCAAAGCGTTTGATGCCTGCAAAATTTTTAATTTTGCGGCCGAGGAAACAGAGTTTCCTCCGGCATCGGAAATCTATGATTTCCGAAAGGTTAGGAAATGTTTACAAAATCTCTGATTTTGTAACCGCAAAAAACTATTGAAATCTCTCGAAATCTACGATTTCGGAGCGCAAATCAAAGATTTGCAAGCTCTGATTTCAATGCATCGAAAATTCACAGAATTTTCGAATGCTTCGTTTTTTGCATGCTTGCATTTCCTAAAATTTGAAGAATTTTGGGGCATACAAAACTCCCAAAACCTTTGGTTTTGGAGCCCTCGAAAATCTACGATTTTCGGGGCGTCGAAAACAATGTTTTTGACAGCGCAAATCGTAGATTTGCAAGCTTCGTTTTGCAGTTGCGAAGCGAAGCTTCGCAAACATCAAAAACCGTAGGTTTTTGAAAGCTTCGGTTTTTGTGACCGTAAAAACCTGCGATTTTTACATGTCCATGATCATATGCACACTTCATGCTTTATGTTAAATTATAATATCAATTAATCATATGAAATTATATTTGGAAGAGTGTAATTTACTTAACCATATAACTCATAAAAATTCAAAGTAACATCGGCACAACCATTTAGACAGGAGCATTTGTAAAATTGATTTATAAAGTTAATATCTGTAAGGTAGCATTAAAATTATTCTTCCTCTTCTGGCCATACATCCTGAACATTAACATATTCCAAGCTTGAATATGGTATCATCACATGTCCCTGGTTAAATTCTATTAAAACATATGTCTTTTCATATATTATGTCTGTAACATCTGCAAAATGCTTCTTGTTCTGCTTATTTTTAAAATATACATCAACAGTTGCCATTATTTCAACCCATATTATATTATATCCATTTTAAATTATAAAATTATCATTACTAATAAAAAATAGGTTTATTTTTCATTATTTCACATAAAATAAATAAAATAAGCATATTTTAAAAAATAAAGTTAAACCAGATATGAAATCAGATTTTTAAGTAATTAAAAACATGAATTAGTAACCTGTCTTTAATATAATAGGGCAACATATTAATAATCTAAAATTCAAAAATAACTGTAGACTGGTAATTAATAATTATAAATGTAATTTCAGTCTACAACCCCCATTAAACTATAAATATAAACTTAACCTAAAAATAAATCCAAATCAAACATGGAATTATATTTCCAAGTAATCTTAAAGACCATAAATTAACAACTTATTTTAATACTATATAACAACATATTAATAATTCAAACTTCAAAAATAACTGTAGACTGGTAATCACCGATTATAAATGTAATTTCAGTCTACAACCCCCATTAAACTATAAATATAAACTTAACCTAAAAATAAATCCAAATCAAACATGGAATTATATTTCCAAGTAATCTTAAAGACCATAAATTAA
>NZ_JBCFBO010000002.1:474797-549972 GCF_038562635.1 Methanobacterium sp.
CAACTTATTTTAATACTATATAACAACATATTAATAATTCAAACTTCAAAAATAACTGTAGACTGGTAATCACCGATTATAAATGTAATTTCAGTCTACAATCCCCATTAAATTATAATTAAATGATAAAAGGTGAAAATTATGCCCTGCGGGACGATTGATGAAGTAGAACCATTTTTAAAGGGTCTCCTGTATCCTGCAACTAAACAGGATATAATGGAACAAGCTAAGAAAAATAATGCAGATTATGTGGTTTTAGAAACATTAGATAGTATGGACGAAAAAACATATTATGATCGTAAAGGTTTAGTGGGAGTACTTAGGAAAACAATTGCAAAAAGCTGAGAAACAATCATTCCACATTATAAAGCATCGTTAAATAGCCTATAAACATATTTTTTTATATTTTAAATAAGAGTTGCTAATTTTAAACACACTTTTTAAACGCTTTTTAATCACTCCAAGCCAGCTTCTATTTTAGATCAGTTACCACAATATTTATTCATATTAATAACAGACTCATAAAAGTAGAATATTAATGGTGAAATTATGGGTTATCTTGTATGTAAAGATTGTGGAGATTATTACGAGCTTCAACCTGGAGAAACTGCCAACGATTACCATCGGTGCCAGTGCGGGGGAAAACTCATATATAAAAAATATTTAAACAGTGGTATTGATGACTTTAATGTTTCATCTAAAAAAAGCTCTAAAAGCAAACTGCATAGTTCAAAAATGATTAAACCTTTAGGACTGGGTATATTGTTTATATTTGGATTATTGATTAAATTTCATGCCTTTAATTACATAATATACTATTTTATGCGTTCTAATTCCAACTTTTTATTTTCGTCACCGGTTTATATGGTCCTTTTAATAGTTTTAGGGTTCTTTTTAAGTTATCTGGGAAGATACGTCCGGTGATAATCACCTAAAATAAAATAGTTACTGTAAAAACTTACAGCCTATTTATGTTTACTAACATCCTTAAGAATAGCAAGTATTGTCTTTAAAATAATAGGACCATCCATACGCGTCTGGCGTAAAATATAACCTGGCCTGAGATAAAATTCCCTGAAAGCCTTTCTTTGCATTTTTCTAAGCTCTTCAAGAGAACAGTCCACAGTTTCAAGGACAGGTGTCATTAAGGAATATTTAGACCAATCATTTATCTTAATTAAGTTCTCTTCCTTTGCTTTCATGTAAAATCGAGTGCCTGGATACGGTGTTGCCAGTGAAAAAATAGCATAAGACGGGTTTAAGTTTTTAACGAAATCTATTGTATTTCTAATGCTTTGTTTAGTATCACCCGGCATTCCAAGCACTGCAGATGCTATGGTCCGGACATCAAGTTCCCTTGTAAGTTCAAATGTCCTTTTAATTTTTTTAATTGTTGTTTGCTTATTTAAATTATCTAACTGCTGCTGATCTGCAGATTCAACACCTACAAAAAGGGTTATGCACCCTGCATCCTTCATTTTTTCCAGAATACCCCTTGACAGAGTATCTACCCTGGCTGTACATCCCCAATATACATCTAAACCTCTTTCTTTCATGCCCTTGCATATCTCTTCAACACGCCTCTTGTTTACGGTGAATGTATCGTCCATAAATGCTATCATATCTGCATCATGGTCGTTGATCAGGTGTTCCATTTCATCGACAATATTTTCAGCAGACCTTAATCTCAACTTATGGCCGTGCATAGCTGCTGATGAACAAAATGAACATTGAAATGGGCATCCCCTCCCGGAAATAAGTGTGCCTACAGGTAATTTTGAATTTAAAATTTTATACTTGTCCATAGGGAGAAGGTGCCTGGCAGGAAATGGAAGTTCATCCAGGTTTTGAATAATTGGCCGTGGAGGTGTCTTAAAATCTTTAGTGGCTATTCCTTTAACTTTTCTTAAATCACCGCCGCTTTCAATAGTTTCTGCAAGTTCAAGCATGGTATATTCACCTTCACCACAAACTACAATATCTACAAAATCATTTTTTAAAACTTCATTATAGGTAAAAGTAGAATGATATCCTCCTAAAACAATATATGCATCAGGACACACCTTTTTTCCAATTTTAGCAGTCCTGAGGCCCTGATCAATTGCAGGTGTCACTGCAGTAACGGCTATAATATCTGGTGAATACTTAGGAATTTCTTTTTCAAGTTCTTCCCAGCTCATTTCAAGGGCAGAACCATCTATGATCTTAACATCAACACCATTTTCTTCAAGAACAGCTGCTATATATGCTATTCCAAGTGTAGGGGCGACAAGACCTATGAATTTATATTTTGAAGCAGTATCTGGCGGATTTATTAATAAAACTTTCATTGTATCACCATTCGCCTTTTGTGTAAAATATTATAAATTTAAATCAATTCATTTAATATCGCATCATTCTAAATAATATTATTGTTTTAAGTAAATCAGTTAGTCATTTTACATAATAACTTAATAAAACATTTTTTTCTACTTCTTAGGTGAAGTCATTCTTTTACAACTATTCAAATAATGCCAATAATTATGTTACACTTCAATAATTAAATTAACGATATATAAAATTGCTTCAGAAGATAATTTGAATAATCTACCCTTTTGAACATTACAGGTAATATAAAATAATTAATTAATAAGTTAAGGTTTTACTTTAGGTAAAATTATGCCTTCTTCCGTATCTACCATGATATCAATTAAATAGGGTTCATTTAAATCTAAAGCATTTTTAACTGCATCAAATATTTCACCCGGAGCATTTACACGTTTTGATTTGATCCTGTATGCATCTGCAATCTCACAGAAATCAGGATTTTCAAGTTCAACTTCATATCTCTCCCTGTAATGCATGTCCTGCCACTGTTTTATAATTCCAAGGCAGCAGTTGTTTATGATACAAATTAAAATAGGAAGATTCTCCTGAGCAATTACTGCAAGTTCCTGTAATGTCATCTGGAACCCGCCGTCGCCGACCACCAGAACTACCCTTTCAGCAGGGTCTGCAAGTGACGCACCAATTGCTGCAGGCAGACCATAGCCCATAGGCCCAAAACCTCCTGAAAAAAGCAATGAGGAAGGTCTCGTTACTTTCTTAAGTAAAGTAACCCACGTGGTATGTGTTCCTGCATCACTTATTATTGTTGAATCATTTGAAGCATCCAGTATCTCTTTTACAGCCCTTTGAGGTTTAACTGGAATATCATTATAATTAGTTTTAATTTCATAGGTTCTTTTATGATTATCTAATTCCTGAAGCCATTTGCCAGTGTTTTTAACAGTTATACCTTTCATTTTATCTAAAAACTGGCCAACATTTCCCTGAATCTTAACATTTCCTTCTAAAACTTCGCTGTCAAGATTTACATGAATTATTTCAGGGTCTCCAATTCCGAGTACAGTCCTTTCTGAGAATCTACAGCCAAGTGCTATCAGCAGATCACAGTTTTTACCTGCAAAATTTGCAGCGGTTGTGCCTCTAAGTCCAATCATTCCAAGACAAAGTGGGTGATCTTCAGGCAAAACACCCCTGGCAGAATACGTTGTCGCAACTGGAATGTTGTAGTTTAAAGAAAAATCTCGCAGTTCATCTACAGCATGTGCCCAGATTATCCCAGTTCCAGCAAGAATAAGTGGTCTTTCAGACATTTCCATCAATTTAATTGCATCATCAACATCAGTTAAGGAAATATCTTTATCTTCAACATTTTCAGCTGTGGGTGCGGATGTATCAACATAAGCATTTAAAACATCTTTTGGAAAGTTTAAATGAACCGGTCCAGTTTTCCCATGCTTTATCATTTCAATTGCTTTTTTTAATTTCAACGTACCATCGTCTGGGTCTTCAATATGGAATGTTTCCAGCGTAATTGGCCTGAAAACACTTTCAATGTCAATATCCTGAAATACATTCGTTCCTTTAAGATCAGTTTCTACATCCCCAGTGATTACAATCAGTGGTATCGAATCTTTAAAAGCAGTTGCAACGCCCATTACTAAATTTAAAGCTCCAGGACCGGCAGTTGAAACACATACCCCGAACTCACCAGATACCCTTGCATAACCGTCTGCAGCATGCACTGCTCCCTGTTCATGGCGCATTAGAACATGTTTAATCTTGGAACTCCGCAGTGCATCGTAAAAAGGCAAAATCTGCTCTCCAGGATGCCCAAAAATAAATTTAACACCATTTGATTCTAAAATTTTAATCAGTGCATCTGCACATCTCATTTTATCTTTCCGTAGATTCATCATGAATAAATATGGTTTTTATATCTATTATAGTTGCTGTTAGCGTTATTATTCCCATTAAATTCTTTTCCAGCCACTATATTACCCCCATTACTGCAAACATTTTTATCTTGACTATTTTCATGTTTAAACAAAATAATTGTACAATTTTACTAAATTCAAAACTTAAGATTATTTAATTTATATTCTACTTTAAAACAAGCCTCCAAAATATTCCCATGTTAAAGTCCACTATACGTTTGAAACTACATATTATAATATTAATTTTCATTCCGATTAACTAAATTAATTATTTAATTAATTAAATTTATATATTCTAATTATGAATATCCTTAAATTGTAGCAGGTTTATTTATAATTACAAACCCCTAGAAATAAATTTTATGTTAATATAAGGTGCTTATTAATGTCTGAAATTCCGAAAAAATACATACAATTTGATTTTTCAAAAATTAAAAATTATTTAAGAGCTAATGAAGAGCATAATATATTGTATCTCCATGCATTAATTGCAGTAATAGGAAGTTTAAGCGCGTTGCTCATTTTAGAAGGTGGAAAAGAATCATTACCTTCCACCATACATTACTTACTTGTACTTATAGAAAAAACATGCGTAATTATCGTAATTGCTTATATTGTTTCACGTATTAAATATTTCCAGGAGATACTGGCAGGTAAATTCACCATTAAAAATCAAGCTGTAGTTATTTTATTATTTGGAATAATTTCCATTTTTGGTTCATATTCAGGGATAGATGTATTCGGCGCCATTGCAAATGTTAGAGATCTTGGCCCAATGATAGCGGGTTTAATTGGCGGGCCAATAGTAGGTTTAGGAACTGGACTTATTGGCGGGCTTTACAGGTACTTCTTTTTAGGAGGACCAACCACAGTACCCTGTTCAATAGCTACAATTCTTGCAGGATTATTTGCAGGAATTATATTTATAGCAAACGGGCGTAAATTCATCGGAATCCTGGGCGCGGTGATCTTTGCAGTTTTAATGGAACTGTTTCATATGTTACTGGTTATTCTCCTTATACATCCCTATTCACAGGCACTGGCAATTGTTGGAGAAGTCAGCGTCCCCATGATCTTCGCAAATGCCATGGGAATACTTGTTTTTTCGTTTATAATATCAAACCTGCTGAGGGAACAGAAAACTACAGAAGAACGCGACCTGTATTTTGACGAACTGGAGCGGAAAAAGAATGAGCTAAAAGTGGCACAAAAGATTCAGCAGACTTTTATACCAGATACAATTCCGTTATTAAATGATTATGACATCTCTGCTTTTAATATACCTGCAAAAGAAGTTGGAGGCGATTTCTACGATTTTATTCCAGTTACAGATGATAAACTTGGTATTGCAATTGCCAATGTTTCTGAAAAAGGTGTCCCTGCAGCCCTGTTAATGGCCCTCTCCAAAACTATTGTCCAGACAAAAGCCAGGGAAACTCAACATGTTTCTGATGTAATGGAGTATTTAAATAAACTTGTAATGATTGAAGCGGACTCTGGAATTGATTTAGCACTATTTTATGCAGTGCTGGATATGAAAAATAAAACTCTGCGTTATATCAATGCAGGTAACGATTCTCCACTGCTCTTTATAAAAGACAGTGAAAGTATTGTAAAGCTCATAAATGAGAACTTCCATTTAGGTAAAATAATAAACAGGGAATTTGAAGAAAACGAAATAGACTTAAATTCTGGAGACATACTTATTTTCTACACAGATGGTGTTATTAATGCTTTAAATGAAGAAAAAGAGCATTTTGGAATTGAAAGACTTAAAACCATCCTCAAAGAAAACTACAATCTAAAACCAGAAGAGATGATCCAGAAAATAAATCAGGAAATTTCATCTTTCAGTAAAAATAAGTTTCAAATCGACGATATGACCCTAGTTGTCCTGAAAGTTAAATAAATCGACTTTTGATAAATTCTGGAAAACATTATTTCAGCTTCTTAACTCAATTCTTATTTTTAAATTTTATTTTAAATAAATGACAGAAACACCTTGTTTTGTCTGCAAAATCAAATATTTACAGTTCTGAAAATCCTTGATTTCCCGTAGCATGCAAAAATTTCTAATTTTGCAATTACGAAACACTGGTTTCGTAAACATTGAAAATCATAGATTTTTGACATAAATTTAACATTACAGAGACTAAGTTTGCGAAAGTTAAAAGATCGGAAATTTTTAACATTGAGGAAAATCTTTTTCAAGATTTTCTGAAGGTTAAAAATGGGAAATTTTTAACCATCTATAAAACAAAAATAGTATTACTGTAAAATTGAGGATAAATTTAATCACATGATTTCAAAAATCTTGAGGGATAAAATGCCAAAGGATTTAGAAGCTTTACTCAAAGAAGAAAGGATATTTAAGCCTACAAAAGATATTGTGGAAAAAAGCAACATCAAGCAGTGGATGAATAAATATGAAATAAAAAATTATGATGAATTACTCAAAAAAGCTAATGATAATCCTGACTGGTTCTGGGATGACCTTGCAAAGGAACTTGAATGGTTTGAACCTTATAAAAATGTATTAAAATGGAATCCACCCCATGCAGAATGGTTTCTAGAGGGCAAATTCAACATAGCCCATAATGCATTAGATAAACACATTAAAAATGGCAAAGGAGATAAATTAGCTTATATTTGGGAAGGAGAAGACGGGAAAACCAGAAAAATAACTTACCGTCAGCTTTGGCGTGATGTAAACAAATTTGCCAATGCATTAAGGGAGTTAGGTATTGGGAAAGGAGATACTGTAAGCATTTATCTGCCGATGATACCTGAACTCCCAGTGGCAATGCTTGCATGTGCCAAAATTGGAGCTGTGCACTCAGTTGTTTTCTCAGGGTTCTGGGCAAAGGCATTTCAAGAGAGGGTAAACGATTCAAAATCAAAAGTGGCTATAACCACAGATGGATTTACAAGAAGGGGAAAATTAATACCTCTTAAAGAAAATGTGGACGATATACTCCAGAATACACCTACAATTAAGAATCTTATTGTCATCAACAATGCAGGCATAGATGTTGAAATGCAGGAAGGTAGAGACCTCTGGTGGCATGAAATTACAGAAAATATGAGTGAAGAGTGCGAAACTGAAGTTATGGACTCTGAAGACCCATTATTTATTTTATACACCTCTGGGACCACAGGAAAACCAAAGGGAGTTGTACACGTTCACGGGGGGTACGCAGTTGGAATTTATACCACTTTAAAATTCGTTTTTGACCTTAAAGAGGATGATATATGGTGGTGTGCTGCGGATATTGGGTGGATAACAGGCCACAGTTATATAGTCTACGCACCGCTTTTACTTGGAGTGACATCCATCATATTTGAAGGCACCCCCAATTATCCAGACCCCGGAAGACTGTGGAAAATGGTAGAAGATTATAAAGTAAATGTCTTCTATACTGCCCCTACAACAATACGAATGTTTATGAAATACGGCCCTAAATGGCCCCAAAAATATGATTTAAGTTCAATAAGGCTCCTTGGATCTGTAGGTGAGCCTATAAACCCTGAAGCATGGGTATGGTACTATAAATACATAGGCCGGGAGAAATGCCCCATAATGGACACGTGGTGGCAGACAGAAACTGGAATGCACCTCATAACCCCTTTACCAATATCACCGCTTAAACCCGGCTCTGCAGTTATGCCTTTCCCAACGGTCCAGGCAGATATTCTGGATGATGTAGGCAGGCCTTTGACTGAAAAAGGAGGGCACCTTGTAATCAAAACTCCATGGCCTTCAATGCTTCGAACCATTTACAGGAACCCCCAGAGGTACATCAAAACATACTGGAGCGCATTTAAAAACATGTACCTGAGCGGGGACGTGGCAAGAAAAGATTCTGACGGTTATTTCTGGATCCAGGGACGTGAAGATGACGTTTTAAGTGTTGCAGGGCATAGGATAGGTACTGCAGAAGTAGAATCCGCCCTTGTAAGTTATGAAGGAGTGGCAGAAGCTGCAGTGGTGGGGAGACCAGATGAAATAAAGGGCGAAGAAATTGCAGCATTTGTTATACTCAAGGATAATTTTAAACCCACACCGGAACTCAAAGACACCCTTAAATACCATGTTAGAGTCGAAATAGGCCCTGTTGCAACGCCCAAATACATAAGTTTCGTTGATGACCTCCCAAAAACAAGGAGCGGAAAAATAATGAGGAGGGTCATAAAAGCCAAGGTTAAAGGTGAAGATGTGGGAGACACAAGCACCCTTGCAAACCCTGAAGCTGTTGATGAGCTTGACAGGGCATTGTAAATTTTAATTCAAATTTCAATAACCATAAACATCAGTATTAGAATCATGCTGACCAGGTTTTACCAGGTAAAGCCCTTTAAATCCTTGCTCAACAAAATTTAGACCGTTGACTTTAATAATCTGGTAAATTTCACTATTTTTTAGAGTATTTTCATCTAAATATTTTTCAAAGTTTTCCACCGCTTTCTTTTCAATACCTAATGCCATTCCATAAACCAAAAACTGGTTAACCTCATCAGGAGAAATATCCGCATTAGTTATATCCCTGCCAGAAACATACGACTTAAAATCATCCAATTCATTCATAAATTCAGTTGAATCTCCCGAAAAGAATTTATTATTCAGATATTCATTTTTAAGATGCTTTTCCCAGCTGTTGTATCTGCTTTCGAATTTTTTGGAAGCTTTTAAATTTTTTAAATCATTCTCTATAAAGTATAATGAAATTACTCCTTTTTTATCATACCGCTTCAAAAAGTTAATTACATCTAATTCATAGGGTTTAAGTTTATTTATGCTCTTTTTTTTATTTATTTTAACGAAAGGGCCGGAAGAATGATTATTTTTTTTAGCCGAATTAGAATTAGTTGGATTTGAGAAAATAATATAATTTTTATTTATTAAATCAAGTAAAGTTGCCTTAAATCCATCTTCATATCCATTTAAACCTGTTTTTTCATTTAAATAAATATTTAACAACCCTGGAGAGTAGTTAAACATGTTTTTTGGAGTAAAAATAAAATTTGAATTATTTGATGACGCTTTCTTTATATACTTTGTATAGACCATGTAAATAGCAAAAATAATTATCAATAATACGAAAAAAACCTCTAAAAAAACACTGAATTCCATTTAATACACCTTTTCATTTCAATTATCTAAATATTGTGATAAGGCACTATTTGTAAAATAAGTAATATAAAATTATCTATTTTTGTTATATTCAAAAAAAAGGAATTTAAAATGTATCCAAATAAAAAAGGAACTTAAAATATTTAAAAAATGTTATTCTTCCTCTTGATAACTTCCGTTATATTCTCCAGAACCGCTGACCTTAAATACAACTGCCTGGGCAATCCTTTCCCCTTTTTTAATCTGGTAGTCAAATTCACCGTAGTTGTAGACCATGAACTGGAGTGTTCCATAAAATCCAGGGTCACCTACTGCAGTGTGGACTGAAATAAAGGACCTGTTAAGGGTGGAACGCGGGCGGTAAAGCATTGAGTATCCCTTTGGGATTTTAACCTTGGGCGCCACTGTAACTGAATAAGCTGTTTTTGCTTTTAAAGTGTAGATTGGACCTTCAAGCTTTTCTAATTCAGGTAAATTTTTTTCATTGTCAATTAGAGAGCCTGCACTCTTTTGAATGAACACGTCTTCTAACGGTAAATCGATCCCTGAAGGCTGTATGAGCCCTTCAAAATCTGGAAATAGTTTGATTAATTCTTTTTCGCCTAGCATGATTATCGCCTTTTAAAAATATTTGAATATCTTATAATTATCTTAAAAACTAATAAATACTTTGTTTCAGTCAGATCTAGAGCATGCCTGCTGTAATTAATTAAAAATAGATTAAATTTAATAAATTCATTTTAAACTTCCAAAAAATAAGCACTTTTCAAATTTTCCAACTCAAAAACATTGAAATTTAATACAAGCAATTAACTGAATCACTGAAAATAAAGTAGGTGTATTCTAATAATCATGATAACTTTCTTCGACAATTATAAACTCGTTCACTGTCATAACTGTGATTAATTATATTATTATAATAGAATATACTAATAAAAATTTATGTCTGAAAATAACATAAAATCACAATTAAATATAAATTTTAAAGTTATAGCAGACTTTATTATCATTTGTTTAATTATATCTGATACATTTTTACTTATATTATCTGATTTTTCTACTTTAAGCCCAAATCTTACAGAAGATATTGTTTATTTTGATTTATTTGTTTGTTTTGTTTTATTTTGTGAATTTATGTTCAGATTTAAAAATGCTGAGAATAAAAAAGATTTTTTTAAGGATAAATGGGTATGGCTAGATATAGTCGCAATGATTCCCCTTAATTTCTTCGCATTTAGATTATTCCGTTTTGCAAGATTAGTCCGAGTATTGAGGCTTTTAATGTTATTAAGGTTCTTTGCACTATTTAGAAAAAGCTTTACTAAGTTTAATAAGTTTATTAAAGAAAGCCATCTTGATTGGAGTTTTGGAGTACTTATTTTTTCAGTTTGTGCAGGAACAATCATATATTGTATTGTAGAATTTGGAAATAAAGCTAATACATACGATATTTGGGAATCTTTCTCCTATGTAACACAAAATATCATAAATACCGGATCTGTAGATGTAGCTCCACACACATTAATAGGTAAAGTACTTGGAATTATTTTAATGGTAACAGGTGCAATATTCTTTGGAATGTTCACTGCTTCTTTAGCTACATGGCTTGTAACAAGATCAAAAAATGATCAAGATGCTAAAAATGAATCTGAACTTAATGAATTAAAAGAATTAGTTATAGACATGCAATCTGAAATCAAAGAATTAAAAGATTTAATTAAAAAAAACAAATAAATTAGAGATTATTATGATTTATCATAAAATTTTATAGTATCTTTTAATCTTTCTGAGTAATTATAGATATCTTTAATATTTTCAATAGGTATCTTCTCTTCTTTTTTATTTTTATCAAATAAACCTATATACTTCTGTTTTGTGTTAAATCTGAGCCTACAGATAGGCTTTATTGTATTATCCAGATTTACAGCACAATAACTTAAAGTATCCTTTATTAACACCCTATCAGCATCTATTATTTCATGAAGAATCGCCTTTACAATATAATATCCTTCCCATTCGTCTTCTGTTGTTATAATCTTTTTTGTATCATTATTAACTGTCTTAGATTCTTCCTCTTTTGATTTAGTATCAGAAGTATCAGAATTAGTAGAAGCAGCATCTAATGCAGATTTTAGTCTAGCACTAACTTGGTCTTTAATAATTTGATTCATTGCTGTTTTTGTAATGCCCGTGAATTTTAGACGTACTTTTTCTGTTATTGGTTTTTTGTATACCTTTTTAGCCATGAATTTAACAAAATCTTCCGATGGGTCGTTTATTTCTTTTTGAATTATTTTTTTCATCTCATTTATATATTTAAGTTCGCTTGCGATTTTAGATATCTCATTAGGGTCAAATTTATCTTTTGTGAATTTTTTAAGTTCTTTTACTTCTAATTCTTTAAGTTCACACATGTTAATTTCAAGAAAGGGTTTGTTATCCATAATATTGGGCTTATCAATATCTGTAAAAAAACGGTAATTAATACCATTAGTTAAAATAGCAAATTTAGCAGGAGTATTCGCCGCGAAATATCTAAAAAGTTGCGATGCGTGCTCTTTGTCTAAATCACTATTACACTGTTTACATTCAATTAATAATGTTGGCTTTCCATCTTTCATTATCGCATAATCCACTTTTTCGCCTTTTTTAGTACCAACATCACATGTAAATTCTGGAACGACTTCTGTTGGGTCAAACAAATTATATCCTAAAGCACTTATAAAAGGCATTATAAGTGCCGTTTTAGTGGCTTCTTCAGTTTCTATATGTTTAATTTGTTTTGGTATCGATTCTGAAATGTTTTTTAGATCGTCAATTAAATCCATTTAGCTCTCCCCTTCATACAATATCAATTGATGTTATATTTATTTTATAATTATTTAAACATGTATCTACTTTATTAACTACATAATATTTTCAATCATGTAAAAAAAGTTGCTAAAAAGATCGTATACCCTTATTGAAGTTAACATCAGTGAAGTTGACCTTAGAAAGTCAAAATATGTACAATGTAAAAGAATTCAAACGAAGAAATCAATTTTTATCCAGCCAAAAGAATAAAAATACTATCAAGCAATTTAGACGAATATTAAAAGTTTATATACAATACTATAATTTTATGCCCTGAAAGTCTACATGATGACTGTAAAGGAATATAAATTAAAATAAAATGCATATAATCTTTTACTTCATAATATACAGGTTTATCGAAGCTAAAAAGTTATATTAAATACTACAACTATTAAGATAAATGCACCTAAAAAGATAGCACAACCAAGCATTATATATCTAGAAATTCTCATAAACTTGTAAGCAGATGTTTTTTTATACATTTCACGGTGTTTCTCCAATTTTTCCAGATATTCCTCTCGATTTTTCTTTATTTCAGGGTGTTTATATGAAATATATTTGGAGTAACCAGAGATTATAATAAAAATTACAAAGGCTATTACTAACAGAAAGCTAATAAAACCATAGATAGCACCCATAATACCAATAATTCCTAAAATAAATGGAAATATAGTAGATATCAAAGTTCCTTCACGGTTTCTTATATATTGATTGACAGCCAAACAGCCTACAATTATAAAAAAAATACCCATTATTAAAGAAATTATTAAATAAAATATAGCGGGGATTACCATAATCAATCATTTCGAAATAAAATATAAAAATTTTTCGACAATCTCAAAAACAAGTAACAGGTAAACCTACCGTGACCCAAAAATTCCAAATACACCATCTATTAAAAGAAACCTTCAATTTAATTCTATTTAAACCATTTTTAACTTAATGTCGACATATTTATCTACCAAATTAAAATCATTCCAATAAATTTAATAAAAAATCGTTCAGACTTAAAACTAATTAATCCAGTTTTCCAAGGTAATATCCTACCTTTTTCTCATTAAATTCAAAATCTTAACCAGTAAATCAGGAAAAGTGTAGTACACATAAAAAATCAGCAAACTAATTGCAATTATAATAGACACAATAACTATTGATGATTGGTTCAGGAAATTAAGCACCATTACAAAGAGCAGAGCCTTTACGGCCTGCAGTGTGCTCTTTCTGAATTTTTAAACTTGATTTCAGTACGTAAACTGTTAATCTTTCCCATAATTTCTGAATTTTCTGCATTTCCTATACTTACGCCCCTGCTTGTAAAAAGTTCATTTTGAATATGTTTAATCTCATTTTCTAAATTATCTATTTCTTTTTCTAAATCCGAACATTTAGGCATACCCTGCATAACACTTACCCCCTTATTTTCAAACATGTTGATAATACACTACATATTTTTATTATTAATAATTATTAAATTTAATTGCCAGATAAAACTGTTACTTTTCAAGCCATTTAGCTCAAAGAACTTAAAACAGAATTTCTTATTTACAACTAGTGCCTTTGTAATATGATCGATAAGAGTAATTTTAAACTTAACATGGTAATTTCGCCTGAAACAAGATATATGCACATTATAGAAGCAATCAGAGAAGCCGAACTTAGATTTTGGCTTACGAGTTTAAAAGGTGAAACTTTTCATGTTTGCGAAGGGGCAGTCTAAAATTTCAAGTAAAAAGTGGGAAAAAACCCTAAAATGTTTAAAGGTTCCTAAATGAACCCAAAAGTTCCTTTACCTCCCCTTCACTCACATCAGACCAGTGCTGGTACGCTTCAGCTACAGCAAATGCCCATTCGCTCCTGAGATTTGCACAGTACACCTCTTCAACATTTGGGAGTATAAATTCCACAGCGTCCAGGTTAGCAGTTGGCACTGCAACAATTATCCTATTTGCACCTGCCTTTCTCAAAGCTTCCACAGCAACTAGCATTGTAAAACCTGATGCAATTCCATCATCCACCAGTATAGCAGGGCGGCCGGCTGCTTGAATATGAGGTTTCCCTCCCCTAAATTCAGCGACTCTTTTATTAACCTTACTGCGTGTTTGCTCAATTCCTTCCCTGACAACTTTCTCATTAAGTCCAAGGCGTGACGCCATATCTTCATTCAAACGCACTGTACCGTCGAAAGCTACTGCACCATAACCTGCTTCAGTATTCCATGGAAGTGTAATTTTACTTACAACTGCAATATCAAGCGGAATTTGGAGCTTAGAAGCCACTACCGCCCCAACTGGAACTCCCCCTGCAGGAATCGCAAAAACAATAGCTTCTGTATTTTTATACTGCATTAACATTTCTGAAAGAATTTCTCCTGCATGTTCACGGTTTCGAAAAACAGCAGTCCTATTTCTAAAGTCTGGGACGTCAAAAAAGTTATCCTCCAAATGAATTACCATAAAAACACTCTCCAGCCATTTTAATGAAATACTTTACCGTTGAAATGATATTAATTTTTGAAACTGCACTATTTAGATCGTTATTACAATATCAGTGAAATTATGAGTTCCTTAATTAATACTTTATTTAATTTTATTTATTTTTTACTAAAGCTGGACTTTGTATTAAAAATATTAACAGCTGCCCCTTAAAAATTAGCTGTAATCACTGCTTCCCAAATATTTCAAGGGATACTGCAATTCCAGTCGTATTATTGTAAAATCACCAGCTAAACACGATCATACTTTAATAGCATAATTAGATGTAATTCCATACCAAAATATAAAATTTAAAATAGTTATTAAACCAAATAAAATAGTAATATTTAAATTATTGACAATCAAACATTCATAAAACATTTCAGTAATTGTATCATAATCTATGAGGCCGTAAAAATATGACTGGTCCAAAACCAAAGGTACATAAACCAAAAATCCCATCCTGGGAAAAGAATCTGTTAAGGGGAATGAGCATATTCCTTTTAATCGCTGGTTTCTATATTATGATATTTGGCGGTGTAAACGGTACTGAGAGAATCTTTGGACTGCTTATCCTTATTGCACTTGTTATAATTTATACCCCCTCCTTTTTTACCCGCGGAAGGATACGTGCTATACCTGTAGAAATTGAAATTTTAATTTTATTGATGGTTTTATTTGAGCTTGTAGGCGGTGACGCCCTCGGGCTTTATGTCAGCATTCCACATTACGACGATTTCATGCATTTCATGCTGCCGCTGTACATTGCTTTAATAGGCATGATGATTATTTACACCATGTACTTCTACGGCAGGCTAAAAGCAACCGTAACTGCCATGGCTGTGCTTATTGTACTTGTAACTATAGGATTAGGGGGAATATTAGAAATGGGAGAGTATACTTACGATAAATATCTATCCCACACAATTATGGGGCAAATTACAGGGAATACCCAGATGCAGGGTTCTCCAACACAGAACGCCCTTGATGATACCATGAGTGATCTTTTTACAGATACAGCCGGTGCAATTGTTGGAGCTATTATTGGCGTTTTATTAATTAGAAGGGCTGAAAAGAGAGGTTCGCACTGGGAAGTGGCTGACGAAATTGAAGAATTGATAGAGGAACAGTGAAATAAACTATCTATTTTTTCTAATTTTAAAGTGCAGCGCATCTAATGACAATATCCTTAAAACCCTTATTAAATCTTTTTTTTCATACTACGCCCCTAAATGTTTTAAATCTTTAAAAAAAAGAATACCCAGATTATAAAAATGGAAATTATTGCTCTTTATACAAAATTAAAACACCTACTAACATTAAAATTCCAAACAATATTCTTAAAACAGTTAAAGGCTCACCAAGTGCAAAATAAGCAGTTATGGCCCCAAAAAGCGAACTAAGAGCAAATATAGATCCAGTCCTTGTTGAACCTATAGTCCTGAGTGAATAATAGATCAACACAAGCGAAAAGCTCACAGCAACAATTCCAATAAAAAGTAAGAGAGGTAACCTGAATAAAGGTAAGGTAAAGTTCAGTCCCAAAATTAGAGATAAAACTAATAAAATTGAGCCCCCAATTCCTGATTTTAAAGCAGTTATAAATATTATATCCTGTTTATGGCTTAAAAATTTGCTTAAGCTGGTATCAAGGCTCCAAAAAAACGATGCTGAAATTACAAGGAGACTTCCAAACAGGCCCTGGTTAAAGGAAAGATCCCTCAGGTCATTTGTGCTTAAAACTATTGCCCCTATTAACAAAAGGGCAAACCCCATAATATCTTTTTTATGAACTTTTTCTTTGAGGAAAAAAATTCCAATAATGATAATAAATAGTATCTCTACATTTGTTAAAAGAGCAGCGTTTACCGCAGTTATTCTATTTAGTCCACTTAAATATAACGCTGGAGCTATAACTGAGCCAAAAATTGCAGTTAGAAATAGAATCAAATATTCTTTTTTAGATATGAAGTTTTCCACCCTGCTTTTCTTGTTTATGGTGTTCAATATTCTATTTTTAAGGGGAGAAATGTAAACAAAAAACAGGAACACACTTGCTATTAAATATGTAAGTGCTGCAAGGGCAAAAGGGTGAAGATATCCAAGCAGTATCTTGTCCAGTGAAAACCATACCCCAAAAAGAAGGGCCACCATTAATGCGCTTAAATATCCCCATGAACGATTCATACTACCCCACAGCTTTGAATTTAATTAAAACATATTTTTTTTGTTTTGCTGCAAATACAGCTTAGACCTTTAATATTTTGATTCACGTTAATCTTTATAATTTCCTTTTTTAAACATGGCGCCCCTTTCAAAACATTTATATATTATGTAATATATTTCTTACATTAGATGTAATATATTTTTTACATGAGGTGAAAAAATTGTTAATTCAGAGGATAAAATGGTTTAAAGAAAATGCAAGGGGAGAATTAAATGAGCATCTACAAATTATCATTTAAAAATTTTAAAAGAAGAAAACTGAGAAGCGCTTTGACAATGTTAGGTGTGATAATCGGGGTAACTGCCCTGGTAGCACTTATGGGCATAGGTACAGGAATGTCATCATACATGAAATCACAGACAGAGACCATGATGGGTGATGTAACGATTGTAAACGGTTCTGGTGGATCAGGATTCATGGGATCTGCGGGATCTAGTTCCTATTTAAATTCAAAAGCAGTTTCCCAGATAAAAAATATGTCAGAGCTTTACGATTTTAAAGAACAAACCCAGTTCAATAGCCAATTAGGTAACATGCCCATAGTAGTAGTTGGGACAAACCAATGGGACCAGGTAAAAATTAACGGGACCCCAGGTGTTGTTATCAGTAAGTCAATTGTAGACGCTTTGGGTTACAAAATTGGAAGTAATATAACTATTGAAGATAAAAAGCTTACAGTAACAGGAATAAGCAACGAAAGCGGCTTTGGAGCAGGGATTATAATTTTAAGCATGGATAAAGCCCTTCAGATGAACGACGGTAAGATGTCAGTTATTACAGCAAATACCAAAGGCGATCCCGATACTGTAAAAAAAGAAATTGAAAGCACAGTAAATGGTACCAGCGCTATAACCAAATCAGATTACAGCAAACAGATCGATACCATGATGAACGGAATAACTATGTTTGTAGGTGCAATTGCCAGTATCGCACTACTGGTAGGGGTTATAAGCATTATAAACATCATGCTGGTTAATGTTTCTGAGAGGACAAGAGAAATTGGAGTGTTAAAAGCAATAGGATTCAAAAATAGAGAAATATTAGGCAGTATACTTGCAGAAGCTGGATTTTTAGGATTCATAGCATCAGTAATAGGTGTAATAATAGCTGCAGTTTTAATGCAAATTGGAATCATGCTATTTGCACAGCAACTGGGTATGGGAAGCATTAGTTTAACCCAAATGTTACCTGTATGGCTGGTGGCAGGAGTAATTGCAGGTGCTACTGTTTTAAGTATTTTAGCAGGTTTATATCCTGCATGGCACGCTTCAAGATTAAACGTAGTGGAGGCGCTGAGATATGAATAACAAAGTGCTGGAATTTAATGATGTATGGAAAACATATAAAATGGGAACCGAAAATATACAGGCACTCCGCGGTATAAACCTAACCATAAACAAAGGTTCATTTATTGCCATAATGGGGCCTTCTGGATCTGGAAAATCAACACTACTTCACCTGGCTGGAATTCTTGATATACCAAGTAAAGGAACTGTTCTACTAAATGGAAAAAATATTAAAGAGTATACAGGGAATGAACAGGCCGAACTTAGAAGAAAAAATATTGGGTTCATATTTCAGCGTTATAACCTAATGCCACAGCTTACAACATTAGAAAATGTTATGCTGCCTATGATTTCACCAGATTCCGAAAAAGCAAAAAAACTCCTTGACAAGGTAGGATTATCCGACAAATACGACCGTTATCATACACAGCTTTCAGGTGGAGAACAGCAGAGGGTGGCCATTGCTAGGGCTTTAGCCAATGATCCATCTATTTTACTTGCCGATGAACCTACAGGAGAACTCGATACAGTAAATACACGTAAAATAATGGGATTACTAAAAAGTCTAAATGAAGAAAAGGGATTAACTATTATTATAGTAACCCACAATCCTCTCGCTGCAGAATTCGTAGAGGAAGTGATTAAAATGCAGGATGGTGACATTTTAGATTTAGGATGGTAATTTTGGGTTTAAACCCATTATCTTATTTTTTTAGGAAAAATAAGATTTGAATAATTAGAATCCAAAATCAAACTTGTAAACCAATGATATGGTGAAAAAAATGGTAATTGCAAAACCTGAATGGTATAATCGGAGAAATAAACCTTTTTACAGCTATGGAATGACATGGCAGGGATGGATCTACTTTATAGTTACAATTTCAGTGCTTCTTACTGGAATAATGCTGCCTCAAAATATGATAATCAGTATAATAATTACAGCTGTGTTTTTATTTTTGTTTATGGATATGATAATGGCATCTTACAAATCAATGGATGAAAGGGGAAAAGACCATTATTCCATTGCCATGAGAAATATGGCATGGGCCATTATAATAACAATGATTATAACTTCCATTATTCTTGACTACACCAACATGAAAAACAATATAAGCATCCTAATTGTATCAATTACACTGGTAGGTGCCTTAACAAATATTTTAACTAGACATAAACTTGAAAAGGAGAATTAAAATGAAAAATGCATTATGGTACTTAGGATTTTTGAGCCCGCTGAGTTTGCTGTATTTTGTAACTGGAAATATTGCATTTGCAGGCTTTGCAGCATTTGTGGTCTATTTCACAATTTACGGCGAAAATGATGAAAGGTTGCAGGCAAATGTTGGACTGGCAACTCGAAATACATTTCTTTATATCATATTTGCAGGTGCAATATCCTTAATTTACATAAGTACAACTAAAGATATATCTTACTTCCCACAAGCATTCACTCTGCTTTTTTCAGGCAGTATAATAATCTGTGTACTCTCATATCTCTTTTACAACTTCCAGGAAGAAAGAATAACAAAATAATTTTTTTATAATGGTGCTTTACATATGTTAGTACAGCATAAATTCGGCAGGAACCTCCAAACATATTATTTTAATCATCTGCGTGTTTTTGTGTCTGTATACAATTTCATGGAAGAACACCTATGAAAACAAGAATTAAAGAATATAGAAAAGAACTTAAAATGACTCAAGAGGAGTTAGCAGAAGCTGTTGAAGTAACACGGCAGACAATTATAGCTTTAGAACAGGGTAGGTATAACCCCTCTCTAATTTTAGCCTACAGAATTACTAAAGCTCTCAAAAGGGAATACATTGAGGAGGTATTCGAACTGGAGGACATAAGAATATGATAATTAATTCTGTAATAAGTTATTAAATAAAATATAATATTTATATAATTAAATGTATTACTTAGATTTATTGTATGTTTGGAGGTTTCAAATGAGCATTTACAAGCTATCCCTTAAAAATTTTAAACGAAGGAAACTTAGAAGCGCCCTAACTATGTTAGGTGTGATTATAGGCGTTACTGCCCTAGTAGTCCTCATGGGTATTGGTACAGGGATGACATCCTACATGAAAGAGGAAACTGAATCACTTATGGGAGATATTACGATAGTAAACAGCTCTGGTGGATCAGGAATCACCGGATCTACCGGCGACACATTTTTAAATTCTGCTGCAGTTTCCAAAATAGAGAACATGCCTCAACTTTATGATATTAAAAAAGAATCACAATTCTACAGCGAATTAAACAACATGCAGATAGTTGTTGAAGGAATCAGCGACTGGAATCAGATAAAAATTAACGGTACTCCAGGCGTTGTTATCAGTAAATCACTTGCTGATGATTTTAATTATAAAATTGGAAGTAATATAACTATTAAAGACCATAAATTAACAGTAACTGGGACAACTAACGAAGGAGGGTTCGGAATAGGGCTTGTATTCATAAACATAGATACCGCTCTTGATATGAACCATAACAATGTATCTACTATTTCTGCAAATACTAAAGGCGATCCAGATACTGTTAAAAAAGAAATAGAAAGTTCTATAAATGGTACGAGTGCATTCACAAAAAATGACTACACAAAACAGATAGATAATATAATGCAAACGGTAACTCTCTTTGTAAGCGCCATAGCCAGCGTTGCGTTACTGGTTGGTGTTATAAGCATTATAAACATCATGTTGGTTAATGTTTCAGAGCGGACAAGAGAAATTGGAGTACTTAAAGCTATAGGTTTTACAAACAGAGAAATATTGGGAAGTATCCTTACAGAAGCAGGTTTATTGGGCTTTATAGCTTCAGTAGTAGGCATAATTACAGCTGCAATTTTAATGGAAATTGGAATTATGTTATATGGACCTCAGTTAGGTCTAGAAAATATGAGCTTTACCCAAATGCTTCCATTGTGGTTAGTTGTAGGTGTAATAGTAGGTGCTACAATTTTAAGTGTTTTAGCAGGATTATATCCCGCATGGAGGGCATCTAAACTAAACGTTGTGGAGGCACTGCGATATGAATAACGATGTACTGGTATTTAATCATGTCTGGAAAACGTATCAAATGGGAGCAGAAGAAGTAATGGCACTTAAAGGTGTTAATTTAATTATAAATGAAAGCACTTTTACAGCATTAATGGGGCCTTCTGGATCTGGAAAATCAACACTGCTCCACCTGGCAGGAATACTCGACACACCCACAAAGGGAGCTGTTTTAATGAACGGGAAAAATATCAAAGAGTATTCATTAAAAGAACAGGCAAAACTCAGGAGGGCTAACATAGGATTTGTATTCCAGCGGTTCAATTTAATGCAGCAGCTTACAGCATTAGAAAATGTTATGCTGCCTATGATTTCACCAGATTCCGAAAAAGCAAAAAAACTCCTTGACAAGGTAGGATTATCCGACAAATACGACCGTTATCATACACAGCTTTCAGGTGGGGAACAACAGAGGGTTTCCATTGCACGTGCCCTTGCAAATGATCCATCACTTTTACTAGCTGATGAACCAACAGGAGAACTAGATACTCAAAATACAAGGATAATAATGGAATTACTTCAAGAATTAAACCAAAATGACGGGTTAACAATTATAGAGGTAACACATGATCCACTATGTGCAGAATATGCAGACAGGGTAATCAAAATGCAGGACGGCAACATACTCCGTTAATTAATTTTTTTTTGACTAATAAATTTTTCATTTAAATTCTATTTTTAACCAGTTAAAAAACGTATTGAATTTAAGATCAGTATCTTTTTTACTTAATTCAAGCACATCAACATAATTTTAATCACTCAAGTCTATTATTATGTGCATGGTTTATACATAACATGTTTACTGGTTAATTTAAATTGAACTTGTTTTAAAAAAAATTCCATTTATTTAATCAAAAATTAGATAATAATTTAATAGTACTATTTGCACAATACTCCCAACATGAGCGATTTTAATTAATTTATAATTTGATTAAAAATTCCAATTTAAAAAAGTAATTAAAGGAATATAGGCCTATCCCACTGCCAGATATTCCTTTAAAGAAAATGTGTTATGATGAGTGGGAATTTGTATGGGATAGACCTATTATTATACATTAAACATGTTATAGTACCAATCCTATATTGAAGCTACTAAATACTTACTGAAGATATGACTGGCCTTAATAAATCCAGTAAACTCATTATATATTTTTAACCCCATTAAAAGGACTATAACACGATTACAGTATTAAAATAACAAACACACTAAGGACTGTAATAAACCTCCTAATAAATCTAACAGCTGGTATAAAAAGCCACAGCAGTCTACCATATTTCTCACCTCCTTTAAATTAATTTTATATTACGCTGATGGCACTAAAATAAAATACCTAAAAGGGAACCTAACAAACCTCCTAATAAATCTAATAGCTGGTATAAAAAGCCACAGGTTTCTATCATGCTTTTCACCTCCTTTAAACTAGTTTTAATACTTCACAGTATTAAAATAACTAGCAGTGCCTGTAATAAATCTTTATTAAACATAAAGGGTGTAACAAGTCTGATAAAATGTTTTATCACACTTTTCACCCCATAAAGACTCCATTACGCCTCAAATACTATAATATAAGTCCTAATAAAGGACTTACTAGCCCGCCTACTAATGATATAACAGGGCTTAATAAAGCCAATAAAGCTTCCAACATATTTTTCACCTCCTATAAATCCGTATTTGATTTTATTTAACACATTCCTAATAAACATTGTTTAAGTATTAATATTTGACTATTCAAAGTTACAATGAGTCAAATCGTGGAATTATTAGGATTTATAAAAGGTTAAATAGAGTTATTAACTCGTTTTTATTTATATAATTTCAAATTCATACCTATGAGAGGACATATAAATGAATATACGTTCTATTGCTCATTATGACTACACTGGTACTATTTTAAAATTTGCAACTTTTCAATAAGGGTCCCTTAAATTATACTAAAAATCTAAAAATAAGATATCACAAAGGCAAAATTTCCTATTAAAAAATAAAGTTAATTTAAAACATGAAATAGAAAGCTCTATCATGTGTTAGCTAAAAGTATATCAGTTCAGTTAGTTAGTAAAACATACTTCACTATATTTAAAGAATGATTTACTATCTTAACTGAACTTTTGCAGTAGAATTAAAAAATTCTAGGCTTGACTTACTGCTTGCAGATACTTAAAAATTTTTTCTTCCATTATCTATTCTTAAGAATACCTGCTTGATATTTTCAATTGATCTGCAAATTTCATTCATATCTTTATCATTGTAAAACGAAAAATCTTCTTTCGTTTCTTCAATTTTATTTTTACGCCATTTATCCAGATATTCATCACCTTTACCCGTAAGGGCAATTTTAATTACCCTCCGATCGCTCATATCATGCAATCTCTGGATCAACCCATCTTCAACAAGCTTATTGGTCAGATAGGTCATATTTTGTTTTTTCATTCCAATCAAGTTTCCAATTTCAGATATGGATAGTTCTCCCCTTTCCTTTAATATTATCAATGTTAAATAATGGGCAAATGACATTTTTATACGCCCATTGCTGGTCTTATACTTCAAAACGTTTTTTTGAAAAAGCTGGTATAACAAAAATAAATTATCCAACATTTCTCCTAATTTTTCCTCATCCATTAATAATGCCTCCTCTATTCATATTATGATGTTCTATATAAATATTAATGTGATAATGTATTACACCTCCCATAATGTCCAATGTAAGATGTTAATAGAAACTTCAGCAGTTAAGCACATATTCATATTTTCATTCTTGAAAATCTAAAGCTTAATCAAAGTATTTTTGTACATTATTTATTTATTAAGTCTATTTAAATACATAAATATGATATTTTTAAATAAAAACATTATTAAGCTATTTAAATAAAAATTAGACTGAAATTTAGACTATTAATTTTTTAATGAAATGACTAATTATGTATTAAATGCTAAAAATTCAATTCATACAAAATTAAAAAAATTTAATAGTTAATACGTTAATAGTATTAAAGTAAGATAAAGAGTTGCATCCAAAAAATGCAACATTATTTCAGGCAAGTATCTACATTCGGAGGAATCAAATGAGCATTTATAAACTATCCTTTAAAAATTTTAAAAGAAGAAAACTTAGAAGCGCCCTAACCATGTTAGGAATAGTAATAGGAGTAACTGCCCTAATTAGTCTTATAGGTATTGGTACAGGAATGTCGTCTTATATGAAAGATCAAACAGCTTCCCTTATGGGCGACGTTACCATAACAAATAGCTCTGGAGGGTCAGGAATTACAGGATCTACGGGTGATTCATTTTTAAATTCTGCCGCAGTTTCCCAAATAGAGAATATGTCAGAGCTTTACAACATTAAAAAAGAAACACAGTTCACTACACAAATGAATAACATACAGCTAATGGTCATAGGAATGAGTGACTGGAACCAGTTGAAATTTAACGGGACCGCAGGAGTTGTTATTAGTAAATCACTTGCAGATGAATTAAATTATAAAATTGGAAGCAATATAACCGTTAAAGATCAAAAAATGACAATTACCGGGATAACTAACGAAGGAGGAGACAATGGGGCATACGTGTTCATGAATGTTGATAAAGCCCTCCCTTTAAACAACAACAAGGTATCAAGCATAACTGCAAATACTAAAGCAGACCCTGACACTGTAAAAAACCAGATCGAAAGTGCTGTAAACGGTACAAGTGCTTTAACAAAGTCAGACTACACCAAACAAATCGATAACATAATGCAAACAGTAACCCTCTTTGTAGGTGCTATTGCAGGTGTTGCATTACTGGTGGGTGTTATAAGCATTGTAAACATCATGTTAGTCAATGTTTCAGAGCGTACAAGAGAAATTGGAGTATTAAAAGCAATTGGATTTAAAAATAGAGAAATATTAAGCAGCATACTTACAGAAGCCGGTCTTTTAGGTTTATTATCTGCCATAGTAGGAGTAGTTGTAGCTGCTGTCATACTCGAACTTGGAATTATGTTCCTTGCACCACAATACGGCATTAGCGGCATTAAACTCACCCAAATGTTGCCTTTATGGTTAGTAGCTGCAGTAATTGGAGGTGCTACAATTTTAAGTGTTTTAGCAGGATTATATCCCGCATGGAGGGCATCTAAACTAAACGTTGTGGAGGCACTGCGATATGAATAACGATGTACTCGAATTTAATGAAGTCTGGAAAACATACAGAATGGGATCAGAGGACATACAAGCACTTAGAGGGGTTAATTTAACAGTAAGCAGCGGTTCATTTATTGCCATAATGGGGCCTTCTGGATCTGGAAAATCAACACTGCTCCACCTGGCAGGAATACTCGACACACCCACAAAGGGAACTGTCTTGCTGAATGGGAAAAATATCAAAGAGTATACCCAAGATGAACAGGCAAATCTCCGGAGGGCCAACATAGGATTTGTATTCCAGCGGTTCAATTTAATGCCACAGCTTACAGCATTAGAAAATGTTATGCTGCCTATGATTTCACAGGACTCAGGAAAAGCAAAAAAACTCCTTGACAAGGTAGGATTATCCGACAAGTACAACCGTTATCATACACAGCTTTCAGGTGGGGAACAACAGAGGGTTTCCATTGCACGTGCCCTTGCAAATGATCCATCACTTTTACTAGCTGATGAACCAACAGGAGAACTAGATACAGAAAATGCAATGATAATAATGGAATTACTCCAAGAATTGAATCAAAATGATGGGTTAACAATAGTAGGAGTTACACACAATCCACTATCTGCAAAATATGCCGACGAAGTAATCAGAATGCAGGACGGAAATATAATCAGCTGAAAAAAATAGGTTTAAACCTTTATTTATTTCTTTTAATTTTATTATAATCATCATAAACAGAACACAAGTCTCTTTTTCAAGAATTATTTATAAAAAACGTTGTTTTATTAGAGAAAATATGCTGTAAAAACACAGTTTATTGATAATTTTCACCCAATGGTAATAATTATCTCATGAAAAATCAATAATAATGCATAATGCAATTAGTCTGCTATTAACTTATATAATAAAATAATTCCATTAAATTTAGTATTTAGCAGTTTTAACTGGATATAGCTAAAATTTATTTTTAGTAACTTAAAATCATTATCCAGTTATATACCATTAAAAAAGAGAATATGAAGAAACTAAACAAACCAGATATGAAAAATAAGTTTCTTTTAGAGGGAGTATTGCCTCTTAAGGCCCCATTTACTTCTGAGATTATAGCAGGTTTAATATTAGCCGCAGTAGGGATTCCAGAAGTCATGGGATATGCTAAAATAGCAGGAATGCCTGTTATCACCGGCCTTTATACCATCTTACTTCCGATTGCCATATTCGCCATTTTCTGTTCTTCACGTCATTTGATAGTCGGAGCCGATTCAGCAACTGCAGCAATTTTATCAGGTACGCTTGTTTCTATCGCAGCAATAGGAAGTCCCAACTACATTGCACTGGCATCTACAGTTGCACTGCTGTGTGCAGTTTTTTTAGTTATGGCACGTGTATTGAGGCTAGGCTTTATAGCTGATTTTATGTCTAGAACTGTCCTAATTGGTTTTTTATCAGGAGTTGGAGTCCAGGTAGCCGTAAGCCAGCTGGCAAATATGCTGGGGATATCTGGAGAAGGAGGATTAAACACAATTCCCCAGTTAATCAACGTTTTTACACATTTATTCCAGATTAACGCATATACTCTTATATTATCTGCGATTGTTGTAGCTGTAATTATCGGGACGCGCCGTATTTCACATAAAATTCCAGGAGCATTAATAGCTGTTGTAGTTACAGTTATAGCAAGCTTTTTATTTAATTTTCAAGCAATTGGAATTTCAATTTTAGGAAATATACCCAGTGGACTTCCCAACTTTGGAATACCTGCTGTAGATATAAACATTTTACCAAATTTAATGATAACCGTAGTTACCTGTTTTATAGTTATATTATCTCAAAGTACTGCTACCG
The DNA here is from genome assembly GCF_038562635.1 of Methanobacterium sp. NCBI lineage: Archaea > Methanobacteriati > Methanobacteriota > Methanobacteria > Methanobacteriales > Methanobacteriaceae > Methanobacterium > Methanobacterium sp. Next base: position 502,065 of record NZ_JBCFBO010000002.1, read on the forward strand.
CCAGAGCATTCACAATCCGTTACTCAGAGAGTGTTGATGAAGATAAGGACATATTTGCCCTTGGCCTTGCTAATGGAGTTGCAGGTTTAACCGGCACATTTGTAGTAAATGGAAGTCCTACAAAGACAGAGATAGTGGATGATGCAGGAAGCCGTACACAGGCCGCTTCACTTATAACTGCATTTGCAGTTTTTATAGTTCTTTTATTCATGACAAAAGCTATGTCTTTTTTACCAAATGCCACCCTTGCAGGGATTGTTTTTGTAATAGGTATTACCATGATTGATATATCTCATTTGAAGGATATTCGTCATAAAGTAAAGTCAGAATATTTTTTAGCTATCATAACTGCTGCCACGGTAGTTGTCATGGGTGTTTTATGGGGAATATTGCTTTCGATCATCCTTTCTATTATTTTACACTTAAGTCACAGCTACATGCCTACTAACAGTATTTTTACAAAGAATAAAAAGGGAGTATGGTCCTTTGAACCTGTTAAAGTTGGTAGATCAACTGAAGAAGGATTACTTATATACAGGTTTAACCGCGACCTGTACTTTGCCAATTCTGACAAGCTAAAAGAAGAAGTACTTAAACTGGTAAAAGGGGCTGATCCTCCACTAAAATTGTTTGTATTGAACACGGCAGGATTTTCGAGGGTTGATTATACATCTGCAGAAATGTTTAAGGATTTGTACAGGGAGTTAAAAGAAAGAAATATTAAATTCGCATTAACCTCCATGTTACCTGATCTTAAAGACCAATTCGATCATTTAGGGCTAACCCGCCTTATAGGCGAGGAAAATATTTATGAAAACGTGCTTGAAGCGCTTAGTGCTTATGAAAGTGGAAATTACTGAATTTATCAAATAAAAAAAAGAAATATTCAATTTTTAATCATCAGGAGAAATCCACTTATCCCTGAATGCCTGTTTTTCTTCTGCACTCATCCAGTGTCTCCCATCACAAAATGGCTTATTTTCAGATTTTCCGCACCTGCAAAGTGTAACTCTATTTCTAACTTCATAGGTGCTTCCATCAGCAGATTCAATTGGGATTCCTCCCCTCACCCAAACAGGACCATCACATTTTTTCTGTGGATCATTAACCAGGACAATAGATGGTTTAAATTCAGGTTCAACAGGTTTTCCTGTCTTTTTATCCTGCAGCACAAGCCGCCCTGAGGGGCAGCTTTTAGCTTCTTCAATTGCAAGTTTAATGTCTTCTGGATCTTCAGACTTTAACAGTTCTCTTATACCCCCTCCACGCAGGCAGAAGCGGGAGTGGTCGCATAGGTCCCATACGTCGTTCAGTATAAAATCTTTTGTTTCAAGTTTCCGGGCCTTTTCCATGTACTTTTCTTTACTTGCCACTTCAGTTCCATCAAAATTAATTTTTATATGTGATCCATCACAGAAAGGTTTCCTTTTGGATGCACCACAGCGGCAAATGGTATATCTTTCTTTAAGTGGATATTCCTTGCCTTCGCTCCATTCACACACATGTCCCTCTTCATTTGTCACCATTATTTGTTCAAATAAAGGGACATTTCCTGAAACCATATAAGGTCCATTTTTAAGTATTTTTATTTTCATTGGATCTTTATCTGCCATATTATATCCTCCACTTTGTATATTACACAACTTAAAGCTAAATTTATGAATTCAAATTTACTTTTCAATACAGTCCACTTCAGGTAAAAATGGTTTAATATCAATTAAAGGAGAGCCGTCAAGGGCATCCAGCCATTTCACTGTAAGAATATTTCCTTCTACTTTTATCAGTTTGACCATACATAAAGCAATCGGATTTGGCCTTACAGGAGCCCTGGTAGAAAATAAACCCTGTTCTTTTGTTTTTCCAGGGGGAATTACCATCAGTTTATAATCTTCAGCTCGATCTAATCCATATAAAATAATCAAATGTTCACGTTTTTCTATATCCTGCAAACCCTGAGCATATTCATCAAAAACAGTTATTTGGCTTAATTTTTCTGAAAAACGGCCCTGGCGAGGCGAATCTCCTTTTACATGGTAAGGAGAATTTATGATACCTATTGGTTCAATTTTCATGTACAAATATATGTGCTTAAAAATAGTTAAAAATTGTGGTTTTAAATTAAGGAAGCTAAGAATGGAGATCCCACAGCAAATGCCAGAAATGTTATACCCATACCCATTTTAATCCTTTTTGAAACCTTTGCAGTATTTTGGATAGATTGATCCTTTAATATAGACGCTGCAGATATCAGAAATACCACAATTGCAGCAAAAAGTGGTGCTAAATAAAGCATATTAAATATACCTATAAAATAAAGCACAGGACTTGCAACACTTGCAATTATCATGAAGAATGCTGCAAGGATTGATGACAATTTCATCCCGTAGATTATTGGTAGTGTGGCTGCTCCCTCTTTTCTGTCACCATCTACATCTTCCATATCTTTAACTATCTCACGGGCCATTGTCATCAAAAAAGCAAAGAACCCCAAATAAATCGAAGTCTCCATCGCACCAACTACTACGCCTCCAAAAACAAATGTGAGCCCTGTAAAGAATGAAACCACGATATTCCCAATAAGGGCTATTTTTTTAAGGTTATAAGCGTACAGCACCAGCAAAATCGATGTTGAAAGGGCTATGATTCCTGGTAAAGGCCCCATTATAAAAGCTAGGATTGTTCCAATTACAAAAAGGGCCGCAGAATAAATTTTAGCTGCATTTAAAGAAATTCTTCCAGATGGAATTGGACGGTTTGGTTTGTTGATGGCATCTATTTTATGGTCAAAATAATCATTTATTGCATTTCCACCGCCTATTATCATAAAAACCACAATGCAAGCTAAAAATGCACTTAATGTAAAGTTTCCACTTATAAATATGACTAAAATCACGGCTATAACAGCCATCACTGCATTCCCTGGCCTTATTATCTCTAAATATGCATTCATGAAATCACTCTAAAATTAATTCGGTTATCGGATAATTTAAAACTAATCTGTCAAATCTGGTTATTTAAGTTAATGCAATTACATTCTATAAAATTAAATAATCCAAAAAACTTAGTAATAATATAAGGTGATTTAATGTTATTTACTGCAGTTAGTAAACATGACTCCAAACAATGCCCCCTTAAAACAGGTGAAGGAGTGAAAATGCTTAAAGAAATTTTTTCCGATGAAAACCTGAAAAAACGGAATATTGATCTATTAGATGCTTATATCAGCTGCCCCCTAGAAAAACATTCCACACACTCCTGTGTTTTTATACTCCGTGCAGACAGCATGTTCAATGTAAAAAATCTGTTCCGGTCAATGGACGCTGAGGTAAAAGAAGTGGCGTCGTTTAATGAGATTGCTAAAAACTTTTAAATTAAATCAAAAAATTATAAAATAGCTTTTCAATAATTTATTACAGTAAAAATGCATATTAAACAATATAATAAAACTTTTATTGGCTCTAAAAAAGTAATTTAAAAAATTAAAGTAAACTAATGAATTTCTAGTTAAACTAGATCGTATAAATTCTTAATTAAAGCCAGTTTTTATCCATATATATATATATATTTTAATAAACACCATTAAAAATTACATCTTATCCATTTTTTTTAAATATTCACCAGAATAATTGATAAATACTTCTAATTCTCCTTTTAATTTATTATCTAACTGACATAATTGTTTAAAATAAGGGTTATGTGTATCAAAGATGCTTTCTTGATTAATAAGTTTATTCCTTTCAGATAATTTTTCATTCAATTCAGATGTTAATGCCTTTATTGATATTAACTCTTCTAACATTACAGGATCAAAATCTGCAGTGATAATGTTATAAGCAAAAGTATCCCAAACTCCCATTTTAAGAACCTTAAAATTTACTGGTGAATTTTTTTTAATATCATTTAAAATACTTTCCGCACTTTTTTTATTGTCTTCTACAGTCAGTTTTAATGCTATAACTATTCTTTTTATTTGTCTTTGTTCTTTCTCCAGCCCTATTTTATGGTTTAAATAAAGACCAATGATGGCCACAATTATTGAACCAAGCAGTATATAGATAGAAGCAAAAACACCTGAAATCCACTGCATCCCCAGTAAAGTGGTTAAAATGAGGATACAAACAAATACAGCCCCAAAAATCGCCTGAGTAATCTTTCCAATGAAATTAGTAATGACTGAACTCCTTAAAATAATTAAAATCATCCATAAAAATAAAAAGAACACTGCAATTAACAAAAAAATCAGTATATAAACTCCAAGTGTTTTTTCACTGCTAAATAAGAAACCCAAAATGAGCAGTAATATAAATACTAATGATGCTCCTCCAATAGACATTATAACTTTATTCTCCATTTTAGCTCCCTCAACCTGAGTTAATAAACATTATTTTTTAATATTAATAAGGCTTTTTAAGCATTTATCTGATCCCATAGTTAAAATGTTCAATAAATCAAAAATAATAGAAATTTTTATCTAGTTATACATCTTATTTTTAACCTATTAATACGCAAACATGGTAAATAAACTTTTATAAAACATATAACTTCCAGTTAAAAATAGAATTACCATAACTTAAAAAAAACTCAATAAAATAATAAAAGAAAAGAAATTTCTACTTAAAACAGCTGGTCAACCATCCATTCCGGTTTAAATTCCATTATATCTTCATATGACTGGCCGACACCTAAAAACAGGATTGGCTTATTAATCACATAACCAATGGAAAGTGCTGCTCCGCCTTTTGCGTCTGCATCTGCTTTGGTTAAGACAATTCCATCCACGCCAACCGCTTCATCAAATTTTGAAGCCTGTTCTACAGCATCGTTTCCTGTTAAGGAATCACCGACGTAAATGATAAGATCTGGTTTTACAACACGCTTGATTTTCTTCATCTCATCCATGAGATTCACATTTGTCTGCATTCTACCTGCTGTGTCGATTAAAACTATCTCTTTTCCTTTAGCTTTTGCGTGTTCAACTGCATCATATGCAACTGCTGCGGGATCTGCACCTTTTTTGTGCTTTATAATCTTTACACCAATATTTTCGGCATGATGGCTTATCTGTTCAATTGCACCTGCCCTGAAAGTGTCTGCAGCTGCAATAACTGGTGTGTATCCCTCATTTATAAAATAGGTAGCCACTTTAGCTATGGTGGTTGTTTTACCAGTACCATTTATCCCCACAAACATGATTTTAAGGGGTTCGCCAGATTTTCGTGCGTTATCAGCCATTTCTTTGAGGTCTTTAGTTTCAACCCCTAATATTTCAGAAATAGCTTTTTTAAGGGCATCTCTTGTAAATTCTGCAACGTCGCTTCTTCTTCTGATTTTTCTACCCACTAAATCTTCTTTTACAGAATTAATTATTTTTTCAGCGACTTCCATTGCAACATCACTTTCCAGGAGTGACATTTCAAGTTCAAAGAGTATATCATCAATATCTTTTTCAGATATTGTTTTTTTGGTAACAAACGAGAACATTCCTGATTTTTCTTCCGCTACTTCTTCGGGCTCCTCATGAGTTTCCACAGGTTTTTCTTCTACCTTTTCCTCTACTTTTTCGTCCTTCTTTTCTCTAGAAAAAATTCCAGATAATTTCCCTCTAACTCCAGTTTCAGACTCTTTTTCTTCAATTAGAGGCTCTTCAGTCTCAAGCTCTTTTTCTTCAGCTGAAGGTTCTTCAATTTTTTCCAGTTTCTCGAAGGTTTCAGTAGTTTCTGGTGCAGTTTCTTTGGTTTCCCCTGAAATTTCTTCTTGGTGAGTTACTTCTGCTTCCTCTTCACTCGAGAGTTTATCACTTAGTTTTCCTATTGTGCCGCTAAATTTCTTTTTAAGTGATTCAAACAAAATGTTCACGTCCTCATTTACCAGTAATTAAAAAAAGAAAAGTTATTGCCTTTGGGCTTCTTCACTTTCAACTTTTTGAAGTAGTGCTTCAGCTTCAGGACTTTTTCTCATAATGAACTCAGTTAACTTCTGTATATCTCCAGACATTTTGTCCACTAACTGTTCCAGCTCTTTTCGCTGGGAAGATATACTTTCTTTGGCTTCATCTATATTTTTCTTTGCAGCAGCGCCTGCTCCAAGTCCCATTATAACTTGATCAGTATTTTTAATTTCTGCAATAAGAAAAGAACCTGCACCTACAGGTACAAATGTTTCTGTACCTTCTTTTCCTTTAACCGCTTCTAAAGTTTCTTCAGCTGATATTAATTCAGCTATAGAAGCATTGACTGATTCAATTTGCTGTTTTAAAACGTCCAGTTGGCTCTGGTACATGTTAATTTCATTTACCATCTGTTCGAGCCTTTGTCTGTCTTCCATGAGATCACCCTAAGGCTTTAATCATTGGATCCTGAACGTCATCTTTTGAGATTTCTTTGATGTCTTCTATGACTATTTTGTTTCTGTTTATTCCGTGTTTGCTTCCAAACTCTGAATAAATTTTTTCGTGTATATCTTCTTCACTTATGGCTTTCAATTCCTTTGTAAAAGGTTGAAAGGCGTTTCCCATCATAAATTTACCTTGAATTCTAAATATTTTTGTTCTCATTCATATCCCTCAAGAAAACCTAATGCTTCTTCAATTCTTGCAAGTTCAGGACCTGTAGTGTTCAATCCTACAATCACACCGTTAGAATTTGCAACTGCACATGCTCCAACAAGCATTACACCCTTATTCACTGTTCCAACATCTGCAGGAACCTTCATTATACCTTCTGCAAAGGCGAGTTCTTCTTCAGTTGCAGAGGGGTGTGCCAGTATTCCTTTATTTGTCGCAGTAGCAACAGACCCTGTAATTTTATAGTTAGCTATACTTCCTCGTTCGACTTCAACGTCTAAAACGTCACTAATTGTTTTTAATGATTCATCAGAAAGCAGTGGATTAGCAATAGCTCCAAAATCATTTGCAAGTATGATATTACCTACTGCAGTGAACTTATCAGCAATTCGCTCTACTTCCACTCCAGATTCTTTAATGGCTTTTATCTCGCTGTCAAGAGCATATGGTGTTACTATGAATCCATTTGAATTCCCAACAGCCAGTGCTCCAGCAAGGTTACTTCCACCAATTGGAGTTTTAACTACAGGAACTCCTAAAGTATCCTCTACAAGACTCTCCAGTGCTTCTGATAAATTAGAGGGAACTATTGCAATTTTATCGGTTGTAGAAATCGCAACACCAAGATTGGGGTTCCCATTCAAATTAGCTCTTCTTATCATCACGTTCACCTATTCAACTAAGGTGACTGCAACTGAACCATCTTCTTCCTGTACAGCTTTTACTTTGATTTTAGGAGGTATTTTTTGAATTCCTCTTTCCCATATTTTTTCATTAACAGATGCATCTATTTTGATGTCGTCTGTCTTCATATGTTTTCCTATGAATTCTTTCACGTAACGTACTGCTCTTGGGGACCTGATAGTCCTTGGAACATTTTTTACTTTTCTTAATGGTATAACATAGACTCTTTCCATGTGAAAATCCCCTTAAACTTTTAAGCTACTTCTTCTCCAATGTCTTCTCATTTTTGGATGAGACATTACTTTTCTATTGGTTTTAATCCGTACCCATACTGGGACAGTTCGGCTCTGCTTGTTAGCTTTAGCAAGCCTTAGTTTTTTAGCTAATGGCCTATTTCTACTCATTTTTTCACCACATTAATATTGATTTGTGTTAAATTTTATTTTTCCAGCCCACAACTCGAGATTGGATATGACTTGGAAATATTTTGCTCGATGCGCTTTCGCCTTCAATTTCATTTATGAGGTATCTGATTTCAATCTCATAATCGGAATTGTTTTCCATACTGGTACTTTCCTTTTTGACTTCAAAAAGCACATCTGAGAGATTATTGATGGTCTTGTGACCAAATCCACGGAGGGTTATATATTCAACGTTCTGTCTGCCTTCAAGACTGTTGATTTCGTTTCCTTTAAGTTTAGGGATTCTGTCATCCCTTCTTGTACCATCTGCAACCACGTTATAATCACGTGAAACAAGGTCTAATGCTTCTTTATGAATATAATTTATTCCATTATTTGGAAATCCATCATTAATGATAATATCAGTTGCATTTTCCAGTATCTTTTTATCGGCTTTAAAAACGAGGTGTTTAAAACCAAGCGCAGATGCTGATTTTGCTGCAGGTTTAAAGGAATCGAATATCCCAAAATTTATGGTTACAAGTTCAACCTCATATCCCAATTTTGTAAGGATTACAGCAATAAGCGAACTATCTTTTCCTCCGCTGTAGAGAACACACGCTTTCATTTTCTTGTTATGTTAATCTCTCTTTTTTGACCAACAAGATTTGTCAGGAGATGTTTGAGCTGATCATCAGTTATTTTAGATTTGACCCGCCCCATTTGAGCAAGCTGAATAAGTTGAAGTTCTATTTGTTCAACGAGTTCAGGTTTAGTGAGTCTCAAATTCGCAAGTCTGCCCCTAGCTTCAGGAGTTAATATCTGCATCATAGCCTGCTTTTTTTGAGCTTCCATCTCTTGGCGGGCTTGTTCTTGTTGTTGGGATGATGCCTGCTGCGTTGCAGCTTGCTGCTGTAACTCTTGCATCCTTTTACGTCGTAGTTCTTCAATATCGCTCAAAATTCAACCTCCATTATCTATTAAATTTAATGAAAACCTTACTTAATATTTAGCAAGTTCAGGAATATCTTTTTTAACGATGTTTGATGCTTTGTCAACAAAGGATTTTCCTTCAGGAGTTATGATTCTTCCTTCTTTTATTTTGGCAATGAATCCAGCATCTTCAAGTTGATGTAAAGCTGTTCTTATTACAGAACCGCTGCCTTTCCTGAATTTTTCTGGTTCGCATCCTCTATCTTTTTTTCCACCATAATAGGATCTTAAACTGTTCAGTCCAACAGGGCCATCAATGTACACCTTTCTTAAGATTGATGCACATCTTGTGTACCACCAGTCTGCATCTTCAGGCCTTCTTTCTTTGTGAACTCCGGTTTTAACAAATTTTGCCCATTCTGGCGCGTTTATACTTTTATTTTCATTTAAATCCTTTGCAATTGCACTTATAAGCAAATCTGCAGGAACATCATAAACTGTAGTCATATTTAGCCTCCTAATTTACCTGTTTTTTTTATAAATTACAGCAACGTTACCTCTTAAATCAACAAGTTTAGACTTTGATTTTTCGGTTATCTCAGTTATATAATTTTGTTTTTCTGAGGATATAGTTTTTGAAAATTTCACTTTAATTACTTCGTGAGCTTTAAGCTGTCTTTTTATTTCATCAATAACATTTTCATTTATTCCAGATTTTCCAATATTTAGTGTGAATGTTGAAAGTGATCTATTCATTAATTCCTTCTTTGATAATGTGGGACTCAACTCTTCTCCTCCTTTTATCTTTCTGCTCTCTTATATATGGAAGGGTTACTACATTTCCACATTCAAGGCATTTTATAATAACACATGAATTTTTCAACCGGATTTGACAATTTTCTCCGGGTTTCAGGAATTTATAACATTTTTTACAGAATCTTCTCTTCCAGATTCGCGGCATTCTTATATTATATTTTGTTGCAATGTTTCTTGCCATTTCTACATAGCGATCTGACCGGTGTGGATGAGTACTGTACGATTCTTCTGCAAGTTTAAACAGGATATCTATTCTTTCTTCTGCTATTTTCAGCATCCATCTTGGTCTTCTTCCCCTTCTCAAAGTCTAGCCTCTAATGAGTCATTAGTTAATGTTAGAATATAGAAATGGATCTTAAGTTCTTGTGTAGGGTTGACTTGCTGAATCAATAATTAACACAGTGATTTACAATTGAATCTGCATTATCCGTAATCCTAATACAACATATAATCTACTTAAGAATAATATTATAATTTATCTGGTATTCTATTTAAAAAGCTTTTCCCTCTACTCTACAAAACTTTCAAACCTAAATGAAATTTGCAAAAAGGTGAATCAAAATATGGAATATCAAAAATGATTGATTAAAATCATAGGATTGAAATTAACTATTTGATACACCATCAAATTGAAATTATTTTAAATAATCCAGAAAATCCACATTTCCTACAGGAAAACTTTTATCGCCGTTTATCACATCGATTATCAAATCTGCGACATGGTCCGGATGAATATCACTTGTATCTATTTCATTGACTTTATCGCCGTGAATTTCGAATGATTCATAGGAACATATATCAATAGCTTCAGCTTCAATATTTTCACGTATTTTAGCTGCTTTCCATCCTTTAATCTTCATACGGTCACGCAAAACATCAGGATTCGCTCTTAAGACAATTACAATATCTGAGTTTTCAAAAAGATGTGAAAGATGCCCTTCAACAACCACATGCTTGTCATGATCATCTATATTCTTAATTATCTTGGCTATCTCATTAAATAGAGCATCCAGGTCTACTATTTTGTATCCCCTCTCTTCATCAATTCCAGTATAAAGATGTTTTTCATCAACGAGTTCATTGATGTTAACAAGGCATGCATCTATTTTTTCTACAAGTATCGATGATACAGTAGTTTTTCCAACACCAGGCGTTCCTGTAATAAGGATTATCATTTTTTCATTTATTTTAATTTTTCAATTAATATTTCAGCTATTCTTTCTCCTGAAAGGAGCATTCCACCAAATATTGGACCCATCCTTGGAGATCCATAGACGGCATTTGCTGCCATTCCGGTGACATACAAACCAGGATATACCTCTTTGGTGTTATCCATAAGAGCTTTTTCTCCAACTTCTGCCCACATTGGTTTTTCACCTATGATGGTACCTGTTTCAGTGTTGAGTTTTGGTCCTACTTTTTTCTCTACAACTTTTACAACTTCACAGTCGTGTCCAGTTGCATCGATTACTGCTTTAGTTCTTATGGTAAGCGGATCAACGTGTAATCTTCCCATTTCAACTGCACTCCAGTTCAAGACAAGACCCGCAACGTCTTTACTTTCTTTCATCATTACATCTTCAATGCTTATTAAATTAAAGATTTTAAGACCTGCTTGTGTTGCTTTAGAACACAATGTTGACACACATTCTACTGAATCAGCAACATAATAATCATCTTCATACTTTTGGGAGCCGATGCCAAATTCATCCAGAATTCTTTTACTTTCTTCCTGGACAACTATCTTATTGAACATCATACCGCCACCCCACATTCCGCCGCCGATGCTTAGTTTTCTCTCAAATAATGCAGCTTTAAAGCCTGCTTTTGCAAGGTAATATCCAGCTACAAGTCCTGATGGGCCTCCACCAACTATTGCAACGTCAATATCTGTGTAATCTATGAAATCTTCCATGAAACTTTCAATTATCGCCCGGGATATTTTTACGTCATCTAATTCCATTTTTTTTCACCACTGTTATCTAATTATTTGAGCTTTATTTCTTTTTAACAATTATCCTTAAAACATCACCATCATTCATCACATGATCCAGTCCAACTTTTTGACCTTCAAATTTTACTGATGATCCCCAGACTTTTGCATGCCTGAAATTCCTGACAAATTCACGGTGAAGTTTACCTGCCACGTCTTTCACTGTAGAACCTTTCCTCACAATAAGTGGTTCTTCATAATCTGCTTTTCTGCCTTGAGGTTTTAAATAAATACGGATAAGAGCTAACTTATTAAAAATTTCTCTTTTAAGTTCTTCAACATTAATTTGCTTGTTTGCAGATATAAATATTGCATCCGGCATCTGCGATTTAACTTCATTAAAATAATCTTCATCAATTAAATCTATCTTATTTACAACTTCTAACATTGGGATATAACGGCAGCTTACATCCATACTATCAATAAACTGGTCTACAGTTACATCATCTCTTATAAGGACATCTGCACTGTGAATTCCATACTCATTCAGCACCGACCTTATGGTTTTTTCATCTATGTGTGTAAGTTTAACAGTAGAAGAAACTGTTAACCCTCCCATTTTTTTTGGTTTTACAGTGACATCAGATCGGGTTTCATTAGGCCTTATCCCTATATTTCTAAGTTCATCAGATATAACAGCTATATGCTGGGGGTTAAAAACATCGAGTATTATAAGTATCAGATCAGCGTTTCTTGCAACTGAAAGGATTTCCCTTCCACGCCCTTTTCCTTTAGAAGCACCTGTTATTATTCCAGGAATATCAAATATCTGAATTTTAGCGCCTTCATACTCCATAACGCCTGGAACTATCTCTAATGTTGTAAATTCATATGCTCCAATTTTAGATTCAGCATTTGTAATATCGTTTAAAAGGGTTGATTTTCCAACCGATGGGAATCCTACCAGTACCACTGTCGCGTCCCCACTTTTTTTCACATGGAAACCTGACCCTTTGGTTCCTTTACTGCTTCTCTTTATAGACTCCTCCTTAAGCTGGGATAATTTAGCTTTAAGCTTACCTATATGATGTGAAGTCGCCTTATTATACGGCGTTTTCTTAATTTCATCCTCAATCTGTTTAATTCTATCTTCAAGAGCCATAATTCTCACATAAAATTAGTTCAAGTTATAAAAATCATTATAAATACATAAAATACCTATTTACATATAATACTGCAAATATGACACATTTCATAAAATGACAGTTCATTAAACGTTAACTATTAAATAGAATTACTATTAATAATTACTGTTAGCGTTTTCATTCTTAAAAATGTTTTTAATCATTTCATTTAAAATTACAGTTCCTTAAACATCATTTAATTAAATATAGTTACTATTAGCTCTTTCATACTTAAAAATGTTTTCAGTTTCAGATCATATTACCACCATAGAAAGTAATAATAATTAGTTGAAACTTAATATCAAGTGTTTGGGTAACATATTTTTATACGAGTTAATTAGGTGATACGATGGATGTTAAAGAAATTATGGTAGAGGGAGTAGAAACCATAGATGAAGATGAAAATCTAGAAATTGCTTTAAAAAAATCTACAGAGGAAGGCGAAGGAGGAAGCCTTATAGTAGAACATGATGGAGAAGTAGTGGGAATAATTACAACATGGGATGTTTTGGAAGAAATCGGTAATGACCGTAATTTAAAGGATATTAAAGTTCAAGATGCAATGGAAACACACCTTGTAACAATTCATACCGATGATACAGTAGAGCATGCTGCCAAAGAAATGGTAGACCATGGTATCTGGAGATTACCAGTAGAAGAAGCTGGTCAAATCGTAGGTATTGTTAGTGCAACTGATATTCTTGTAAATAGAATACGGAACATCATGTAAATCCTAATTTAGTCAATAAATATCTATAAAAGCTCGAATTTCCTAATTATAAATTAATAAAAGGAATTAGATCCACATGACCTAATTCACGTTCCAAACTACATATCCCCCTACAGAATGTGCAAATTTGAATCTACTTAAACCTGCGCCATTTTCAAAGTACAACCGTGTAAACATGGAATTTTCAAGTTCCCTGTTCATAGCCACAGCCAGGCAACTGTTATTGTCCATCGCTAAAAGTATGCTTATTTGGCTCTGATTAGAAACAATTTGATTCATTACTATTTGATTATTTTTAATTACAATCAGCTTATGAGGTGCCATTATTTGAGTTTGATTATTCTGAGTGTAGGCCAATCCCGCAGTTATCTGAGTTCCATTTATCTGCGCAACAATACCATTTTGCGCATGAATCGCTACAGTACCATCTAATGAGCTGACAGATGCCTGCTGTGCAGAATAACCATAACCCTGCCCAGTTCCATTTTGGAAATTCCAATTTCCAAATTCGGACCACACACCTGCCTTAATAATCATATCTGCACTTAATATAAGATTATATGGGGCAGGATTGGTAGGATGTGTATACTGTAACACATTTTGAGCCTGAACAGGAGTTAAATTGTAACTTTTTGTGAGTATAGTTTGGGCTGCCTGTTTATCAACTGGTAAAATTTTGTTCAATATTTCAACACTTTTACCAGTATCATGCGTACAATTTTCAATGGTTGAAATACCCTCCTCACCGCTTGAAGTCAGCATCCTAAGTATTCCAACAGATAGATTTTCGTTGCTCGTTAACAGAGCCCTTCCAACCCAGTATGCACGAGGAGTATTTTGAGATCCGCCGTCAAACGTGACAGGCCTGTCCCCTACTGCAGTGAAAAAATGGCCAAAATCCCACCATGAAGTTAAAACCGTATTTGGGGGCGTGTTATCTTTAATCCATGTCAATAGTTCATACATTGAATCATCCGCGCTTGGAATTATCTGATTTGAAAATGTATATGCTGTTGCTGCAGGTGAATATGCCACAACTGCAATTACAAATAAAATGGCCAGTGCAGAGTATCTGGTATCTTTTATGTATTCTTTGAAGTAAGGTACAAGTAAACCTATTAAAATTCCTGCACCTAATACTACTGGGACTGAAAAGTTTTCAATAAATCTTTGACCTTTGGTTAAAAGGTAACCCAATCCCAAAAGCCATATTGTAAATAAAATTGCGTATAAAAGGTAATTTTTTTTATCTTCTGTTATATGAGGATCCTCTACAGTATCCCTTTTTTCTTCAGCAACTTTTGCTCTTTTTTTAGACTTTCTTCTAGGTTTACTCTTCCTTTTTGGTGCTTTTACTTCTTTTGTATGAGTATTCTGACTTAGTTTCAATAAAAGGAAAGGAACAACCATAATGCCCAGTATAAATGGTAATATTCCACCTACCCCATCTACAACATTCCAGAATCCAGGAGTTAACATCTCTCTAACTGATAAATATACATTTGGATACGATGTTCCTTGAACTGAACTCTGTAATTGAGTAGCTTGAGAAATACTGGAAATAATACCCGTAAATTCGGAGAATCCCATGATGATACCTACTAAAAGAAATCCTGTAACCGCAAATACTACCAGTGAAAAGAGTACCGGCTGATCTAGAAACCATTTGAACTTATTAGGATACTCTTTAGATGGTTTAACTGTCTCCATTTTGAGAATATAATTTGAAATTAAAAGATATATAATCCCAGTACCTATCACAAGGTAAAACATATACCACCATTCTTGCCATGCCATTGAGTAAACAAGTACTGAAATAGCAGATAACATTATATAAATCGATCTAGTCTTGATATTCTTTGCAAGCGCACCTACAATAAAAAATCCGACAATCAGAATCGGGAATAGTACGGCAAACATGTCAGTGTCAAAAAATCCTGCAAATGTGTGGGAGAAATACCATGGCGCTAGACCAGCTAAAATTCCTGCAGTTATCCCCCCATAATCATTGGTAAGCCTCCTCACAAATAAATATGCAGGAATAACAGCCAGTGAAGCTACAAACGGAGCCAACCATACAGCAATTCCATTTAAAGGCACATTTGAAAATGAATTCACCAGCTTATATGCAAACGCAGTGATATAAATAATAAGCGGGGGGTACTCTGCTGATCTACCTGACGGATAATAAGAATGCAAATCCCATGAAGTGCCATTTATTATTGTATCTCCAAGATAGCCATGGTTAAGATAGTCCTGAGTCAATCGGTAGTTATAGTAAGAGTCCATTTCACTGAAGTATGGAAAACCGTTTTGATCTTCAAAATATGATTTATAATCATGAGGTACTCCAGATATAGATACTGCATCCATTCTAAGTAGAAATACAATTGAAAATAACAGGAGTATAATTAGTAATGGTTTAAGCTTGAATAAAGTTTCTTTTACATTCATATGAATCCTCTAATTACTATGAGTGAATTTTATTATACTCAGTTTAGTTAGAGGTGTTTAAAAAGGTATAGATACTACGGCTTTTGTACTTTCTAAAACTTATTCCTATTTATAAAAGCATCAAAGAATTAAAAGAATAAAATATAACAAAACAAGTCATTAAAAATAGTTTATAATGAAATAAACATCTGTAAAATCTATTTGAAAAAATCAATGCAAAAAATGGAAAATAAACTAAATAATTTAATTATTTAGCTTCCTGCTCCTCAACGGACTTGGTAAATCTGCATTTTGGGAACCCACTGCAGCCTATAAATTCACCATAACGACCCATTCGCTTAATCAGATGCTCACCACACTGTGGACAAACACCAACAACTTCATTTGTTGATTCTTTACCATTTCTACCGCATTTTGGGTCCAGACATGCTCTTTGGCGCGGTTTTCCAAATGATATCATTGGAAGCCCACATTTTTCACATTTGGTTTTAAGTACGTTGGTACCTCTAGGTATAGGGTAAGTTACCTTACATTTTGGATAAGCAGAACACCCCACAAATGTACCTTTGGTCCTGTAGGAATATTTCATAACAAGGTTACCACCGCATTTACATTGACCTACAATTCTGCTTTCCTGGTAAGCCTCATACAGTTTTTCACCAATCTTAGATTTATTTTCATCAATATCGTCGAGAATAGATGAAAGTTCGACTTTGGCTTCGTCTATAACGCTGTCTTTGGTAATTTTATCGGCCATTATATCTTCAAGTTCTGTTTCGAACTTTCTTGTAAGCTCCTCACTTGTTATATCTTCAGAATACTCTTTTAATGTATCTATAAGGTGTTCACCAAGTTCATTAACCTGTATCTTCTGACCTTCAATGTATTTTCTATCGTAGAGAATAGATATTATATTTGCTCTGGTTGATTTAGTACCTAGACCTCTTTTCTCGAGTTCACGTATTAAAGAAGCTTGATTGTATCTTGCAGGTGGTTTTGTTTCCTTTTCTTCGCATAAAATTTCATTAACCTTTAATGTATCCCCTTTCTTAATGTCAGGGAATTTTTCATCTTCAATTTTTCTAAATGGATAATGTTCAAGCCATCCCATTTTTGCCATTCTTTTCCTGCTGAATGAAAATTCCTGCGAATTAATATTTAATTTCGTTTTCATGGATTCTTGAAGTGCATCTTCTCCAAATACAGATATGAACCTGTAAACTATAAGTTCATACAGCTTCTGTTCATTTGTATCCAGCCCAGTAGGTAACGTACCTGTTGGGTGAATAGCAGGGTGTGCTTCATCTGTTTTTTTACCTTCATTTGGTTTTAAAGGTTTTTTGAGTGCATCTACATGCTTTTTGAACTCTGCATTTTTACTCAATTGTTTAAGTATCTTGTCGTATCCTATACTTTTTGGGAGTTTCTGTGAAGAAGTACGAGGATAAGAAGTATAACCTTCTGTATAAAGGTTTTGAGCAATTTGCTGGGTCCTTTTAGGGCTGAATCCAAATACTCCATACGCCTCTGACTGGAGACTTCCCAGATCGAAAGGAACTGGAGGTGTTCTTTTGTTTTCCCTTAAAGTAACATCTGTTACAACTGCATCTGCATTCCCACAGTCAGCTAAGATGCCGTCTGCTTCTTTCCTTTCAAATATTTTCCCTGCTTTATGATCAGCAATTATATCATCTTCAAGAGCAGCTTTTATAAGCCAGTAAGGAATTGGTTTGAAGTTTTTAATCTCTTTTTCACGGTCAACCAGTATAGAAAGTGTTGGAGTTTGGACTCTACCTGCAGAAAGCTGAACATACCTGGATGTAGCTTCCCTTACAGAATCAGTGAGATATTTGGATATATTAACCCCAAATAAAAAATCAAGTACGTGCCTTGCAATACCACTATCAACCTGATGAAAATCGATAGGTATTGGGTTTTCATAAGCTTTAACTATGTCTTCTTTGGTAAGGGTAGAAAATTTCATCCTTGTAGCTTTATCTATACTGTCTTCACCACATGCATACTTCAATGCATTATATCCGATTACAGTTCCTTCTATATCGTAATCGCAAGCATGAACAAATTTATCAGCGCCTTTTGCAAGCTTTTTTATGGCATCCACATAATTTTTAACATATTTTTTCTGTTTATCTTTATCATAAAGTGGAACCCAATCTATATCAAAAATTTTGTCCTGTCTTGAATTTGTAGGTGAAAGGGAGTATAAATGTCCTACCGCAGATAATACGGTTGTTTTTTTCCCATTTTCTTCAAATTCATAGTACGGAACCTTTTTATAGCTATTTTTAATTGTATTTCTAGAAAGCGCATTAGCTATTTTCTCAGATGATTTTGGCTTTTCACAAATTATGACTTCATGCATGATATCACTCAAAATAGTACTCAAATAACATTTTATATTATATGTATTATTATATTATATTGATTTAATTATTCTTAATATTAAGATAAATATATGTAATAATCATCTTATTTAATTCTATGATCTATTAATATAGTAACCTTCGCATATTTAAAGACATATCCAATTTATTTAATTATGAAATTTTTATATTTCAAGTCATGTAAAATAGTTAAATACTTCTTATTCAAGATTTAAATGATATACATCAAGTAAATTATATTTAAATTCATGAAATAATTAAACCCTGATTTTCAAGCAATGTACTCATAATCTTTTTCTACTACATATTGATATTATTAGATACAAAGGAGATTAAAATGTTAATTGGCGTTATATCCGATACTCACATTCCAGAGAGAGCTTCAAAGATACCTGAAAAAGTGTTTGATATATTTAAAGATGTGGATATGATCCTGCATGCAGGAGATCTGGTATCTTACGATGTAATGGAAGAACTTGAAAAAATAGCTCCAACTAAATGTTCTCAAGGGAATATGGACCGAGCTTGCGGTATTAAACTTCCAAAAAGTGTTGTTTTTGAGGTTGAAGGCATAAAAATTGGGCTCAACCATGGTCAAGTCTATCCAAGAGGAGATACCCAACAGTTAAAATATATTGCAATGGAACTTGGAGTTGAAATTCTTATTACAGGCCATACTCACTGGTCATTTATAACTGAATTAGAAGATGTGCTTCTTTTAAATCCCGGCAGTCCTACTGTTCCAAGGTTATCAGATCCATCAGTTATGCTTCTAAAAATTGAAAATAAAAAAGTTGATGTAGAAATAATTAAAATTGGAAAACCGGTATGCAAGGCCCTTAATTTCCACAAACCAGAATAAAATCAGTTTTATTATATCTGACAATATAAAATAATATTAAAGGAGTTTAAAATGAGTGAAAAATGGAAAATTGAAAGTAAATGTGAACATTACTATAAAATGGCAAAAAAGGAAAAATACCGATCCAGAGCATCATACAAATTAATACAGCTCAATAAAAAATTCAGGATTATTAAACCTCGAGATTACGTGATAGATTTAGGTGCTGCGCCTGGAGGCTGGTCTCAAGTAGCGCTAGATATAGTTGGAGATAACGGAAAAGTTGTTGCTGTGGATCTTCAAAGAATCAGGCCCTTTGAGCATGAAAATTTTATCCAGATTACAGGAGATTTCACAAAAAGTGAAACTGTAGAAAAAATAAAAGATGCACTTGAATGGAATGCAGATGTGATTTTATCTGATGCTGCACCTAAATTAACTGGAATAAAGGATATTGATCAACTCAAATCTATTGACATCGTGGAAAATGCCTTAAAAATTGCAGATGAAGTCCTTAAAATTGACGGAAGTATGATTATAAAGGTTTTTCAGGGAGAAGGCTTTCAATCACTTCTTAAGGAGGTCAAAAAGAAATTTAAAATAGTTAAAACAACAAAACCTCCGTCTTCAAGGAAGAAAAGTGTTGAAATGTATTTAATAGCCTTGAAGAAATATTAGTTTTTGGATAAGAATTAATTTTTATAGTAGGGGCACATGATCTAATGAGAAAATACATTCAAACAATAATAGGTCTATTGTTAACATTACTAATTGATAAAAATATATTAAAATGTAATTTATTCGATTAAATAACTAAATTTCAAGAATTTAAGGATAATTCAAATAAAATATTGAAATTATACCCAAAGATCATAATCATTGCCCCAAACATATTTTTATTCTTCTTTAAAGATCAAATAGAGTACTCGTTTTTTACTTGGAATTAGATTTTAACCTTTTTATTGTTATTACTTTATTGAATTAAATTATTATAATAAATGAATAACAGTAATATTTCTATTTGAAATAAGTATTATCTAAAAGCAGTGCATAAATTATATTAATGAATAAAAATAATATAATAATGTATGAAGCACATAGATGAAGAACTTTTTAAAAACTCATTTTATTTCTTGTTAGAAAGTGAAGAACTACCAAGAGACACGTTAATAGAACGTATCAAAGAATTACCCCGAGATGAGCTGGAAGATATGGCCCATAGAGCCATAAGTTTGGCATTGCGTGAACGAGAAGCACGTCATGCTCTGCAGTGCAAAATTAATCAGCGATTTCATGACACGTTAGAAATGACTTTTTACTAAGTCTTCTTTTATTCCTTTTTTGTGCTTAAACTAAAATAAATGTAAACAAGCCAGATCCGCTCCAGCTGTTCACCTATTTAAAAAATATTTATTTTTAGTAGTTAAGAAACTTCGCCAGTTACAGTACTTACACTTTTTTGAGTTTTCTGTAATTGAGCAATTGCTGCATTAAGTCTAGTGTTAACTACATCCTGAGGCTGATTTGTAGATAATGCACTTTCCACATCTGTTATTGCAGTCTGTGCTTTTACAAGCTGAAGTTCAGCATCAATGGTATCATTTCTAATTTTACTATTTGAAGATTTACCCGCTTGAGACTTAACTGTATTAAATGAATTGTTCAACGTAGAATACTCCGATTTTAACGACGCCAAAGTATCATAAGCAGAACCACTACCTACATTAGAGGAAACTTTAGATGATACATCAGCAACGACTATATACGCAACAACACCTATGAAAAGGACTAACAATATTATTCCTAGAACTGATATTGTCATTGATGTAAATTTGAATAAGTTTAACCTTGATCTTTTCATTATATCACCAGATTAACCGTTTTAGGTTTTATAAATTGATTGAAAATAAACTTCATTAATTAATTAATTTTTATCATTTGTATAGTAAAGGATATTATATTATACATAGATATACTTTAACAATGGACACCATAACCGAAAAATCAAAAACATCAGTAGCAAAATTTGAAGAGTTTTTCAGCACACCTGAATGCAAAGAGATTGTTTCTGAAGCGCTCGCCAAGTATCCTGACGAAAGATCTGTAGTAGTGAACTATCTACAGCTCGAGATGTTTGACCCGGACTTGGCGGATTTGCTGATCGAAAAACCAGAAGAGGTTATACAGGCAGCACAAAAGGCAATAAAAAACATAGATACAGCCAGAAAAAATGCGGATTTACAGGTGAGGTTTGAAAATTTAAGTAATGTAATTCCTTTAAGGGACCTAAAAAGTAAATATATCGGTAAATTCGTTGCAGTTGACGGAATTATTAGGAAAGCCAATGAAATCCGTCCGCGAATTGTAAATGCAATGTTTGAATGTCGAAGCTGCATGAGGCTTCATGAAGTTCCTCAAAAAAGCAACATGATAAGCGAACCTGCACTATGTCAAGAGTGTGGTGGCAGATCATTTAGATTAATGCAAGATGAATCTGAATTTATTGATACACAAACAACAAAGCTTCAAGAACCTCTTGAAAACTTATCTGGGGGAGAACAGCCCAGACAGATTAATGTAGTTCTGGAAGATGATCTTGTAGACACCATCACTCCGGGAGACATTATAAGAATTACTGGAACCCTGAAAACTGTTCGAGACGAACAGACAAAACTTTTTAAAAATTATATTTACTGTAACTACATTGATGCACTTGAACAGGAATTTGAAGAACTTAAAATAAGTGAAGAAGACGAAGAGAAAATAAAAGAACTTGCAGCCAATCCTGACGTTTACAATAAGATTATCAATTCAACAGCACCTTCTATACAGGGTTATAGAGAAGTAAAAGAAGCTATAGCTCTCCAATTATTTGGAGGATGTGTAAAAGAGCTTGAAGATAAAACCAGGATCAGGGGAGATATTCACATACTTATTGTTGGTGATCCCGGTATTGGTAAATCTCAAATACTTAAATATGTATCAAAACTGGCACCAAGGGGAATATATACAAGTGGTAAAGGTACAAGTGGTGTAGGACTTACTGCAGCTGCTGTTAAGGACGATCTCGGAGGATGGTCACTTGAAGCAGGTGCATTAGTCTTAGCAGATAGGGGTAATGCTTGCGTAGACGAACTGGATAAAATGAGGTCTGAAGACAGGTCTGCTATACACGAAGCATTAGAACAGCAGACAATAAGTATTGCAAAAGCAGGTATAATGGCAACTTTAAACTCCAGATGTGCAATGCTCGCAGCAGCGAACCCAAAATTTGGAAGATTTGACCGTTATAAATCTGTTGCAGAACAGATAAACCTTCCAGCCCCAATACTTTCAAGGTTCGACCTCATATTTGTTGTGGAAGATAAACCTGATGCTGACAGAGACCGGAAACTGGCAAGCCACATTTTGAACATACATCAAACCGCAGAAATTCCTTTTGAGATTGATCCCGAACTCTTAAGGAAATATATTGCATATGCAAGAAAGCAAAGCAGCCCAGAACTTACTGATGGGGCTATTGAAGTACTTAAAGAGTTTTATGTTGGAATGAGAGGTAGTGCAGAAGATGAGGATTCTCCAGTTCCAATTACAGCTCGTCAGCTGGAAGCATTAGTCCGATTATCAGAGGCAAATTGTAAAATACGCTTAGGAAAAGAAGTTACCTCTGACGACGCAAAAAGGGCCATTAAACTGCAACAAGACTGTATGAGACAAGTTGGTCTTGATCCAGATACTGGTAAAGTTGATATCGACAAAGTAGAAGGACGTACACCTAAATCCGAACGTGATAAAATTAAATTGATTATGAATATAATTAAAGAACTTGGAGAAGAATATGATGGTAAAGTTCCAAGAGACATAATTATAGAAGAAGCATCTGCTAAACATAATATAGGTGAAGATAAAGCTGAGCAAATAGTAAATAAACTGCATCAACAAGGAATGATAATAGAGTCAGGTAGAAATCATTACAGAGCAATTTAATATAGATATTTAAATTCATTCAGTAATTATGTTTAAAGCCGTGTGATTTATCCACACTCAATTTTTTTTTATTTTTCAAAATTTTGACTATTTTTCCATGTCCAAAGAAATTTATAATTTCATAGCCATGATCATTACTTTTTTAAGTCATGAAAAGTATAACTATGTTCATTATAATTTAAAATGTTATTTTTAAGATTATAACTAAAGCAATTCAACTTTATTGGAGGGTTGATAATATGAGCGATTACGATAAATTATTAGATAGAGCTATAGACCAGTTACCCCAAAAGGTTTTTGAAACAAAAAGATTTAGCGTCCCTAAAGCATATTCAGTAATTCAGGGAAACAGAACAATTATACAGAATTTTAAAGATATTACAGAAGCATTAAACAGGGACCCCCAGCATGTCCTCAAATTTTTACTTAGAGAATTAGGAACTGCAGGGAATTTAGAAGGAAGCAGAGCTATAATGCAGGGTAAATTTACACACTACCTCATAAATGATAGGATAGACGACTATGTAAAAAGATTTATCATGTGCCACGAGTGTAACAGGCCAGATACCAAAATAGTCCGAGAAGACCGTGTATTTTTACTTAAATGCGAAGCATGTGGTGCTAAAGCTCCACTTAAGACATTATAAATGGGTTTTTCCATTTATACATATTATTTTTAAATAAATTTAATTAAATTAACCAATGATTTTTATGTTCTGTCCAAATTGTGGAAAAACTGAAGAGAAACTTTTTGATAACCTCTGCAGGTCCTGTTTTTTAAAAGATGTTGTTTTAGCTGAGATTCCTGATCAGATAGAAATAACAATATGTGCCCACTGCGAATCCCGCCTTGAAAAAGGAAAATGGCATGATTTAGAAATATCAGACGAAGAAGTTATACTAAACACATTAAATGAGCATATAACCTTAAACAAATATGCTCAAGACGTTGAAATTGATCTTGAACTGATTTTAGAAAGAGGATCTACCCTTGAATTTATTGTACATATCAAAGGATCTGTTTTAGGGGAAATAATCGAGCAAGACTATAAGTTAAATGTTAAAATCAATAGAAATGTCTGCCCAGAATGCAGTAAATACATGTCAGGATACTATGAGGCTGTAATTCAACTAAGGGTAGATAACAGAAATCCCGACGAAGAAGAGATAAACTCCATTGACATGCTCATTGCAGACAGCATCAATAAAATTTCAAAAAAGAACAAAATGGCATATATAGCAGAGCGCGTCGTGCTTAAAGAAGGAATAGATTACTACATTGGCTCTCAAAAGGTTGCAAAAAGATTATCGAATATCTTGAAGAATCACTTTGGTGGAGTTATTAAAGAATCACCTCGACTAATGGGCCGTGACAAATCCGCTGGAAAAGATCTCTACAGGACATGGATTTCTTTTAGAATACCTTATTTCAGAGTTAATGACTTTATCAAATATGGAAACGTTTTAGGTCAGGTTACAAGCATAGAAGGTAAACGAATTTCAGTCCATGATTTAGTTTCACAAAACCAGACCTCAATCCAGTGGCGTGATTACGATAAAATAGAAACAGTTGCAAAGAAAGAAGACATTAATGAAACAACTGTAACTGCAAAATCTCCAAATTCAATTCAGATACTTCACCCAGTTTCATATGAACCGTTAGATATAGATATAAATCCTGAAATTGCTGATGTTGAAATTGGGTCTCAAGTACCTGTGATTGAAATAGAAGGGAATGTTTATATTTTAGGGAATTTTAAAAATATTTAAATGTGCAAAGTGATAATTTAAATATTAATATGAATTATCTGATTTTTATAGTGAATGACCCCTATTTTGACGCTATTTAATAAAGATAATTTGCTTATGTGCTTTGAATTTGAAGACGTAAATTTAATCAATTACTAAAATTTATAAGTTTAAAAGGTTACGTCATTCACTATATTACACTAATAAAATTCATTTTTAGATAATTTACGGTGATATAATGGACATAGATAATACAATAGACATGATAGAAAGAGGAACACTGGAAATAA
This sequence comes from Methanobacterium sp., assembly GCF_038562635.1. Classification (NCBI taxonomy): domain Archaea; kingdom Methanobacteriati; phylum Methanobacteriota; class Methanobacteria; order Methanobacteriales; family Methanobacteriaceae; genus Methanobacterium; species Methanobacterium sp. The sequence continues at coordinate 527,034 of NZ_JBCFBO010000002.1, forward strand.
TATCCCACGATGAACTTAAAGAAAAACTTCAAAAGGATTCTCCTGTAGCTTATATCGGTTATGAACCCTCGGGAAAAGTCCATCTTGGACATGCTATCACCGTTAAAAAGATGATAGACCTGCAGAAAGCAGGGTTCAAAATTAAAATTCTTCTTGCAGACCTTCATGCATATTTAAATGAAAAGGGAACCCTCAAAGAAATTAAGGAAATTGCAGATTACATGAGGAAATGTTTCCTTGCCTTTGGATTAAGTGAAGAAACTGAATTCATTTTGGGTTCCAGTTTCCAAACATCAGAAGAATACACCTGTAAAATATACCAGCTTGCACTTTCAACTACTCTTGCACGTGCAAAACGAAGTATGGCACAGATAACAAGACATGAAACTGATCACCGCGTTGCAGAAGTAATATATCCTCTTATGCAGGTTATAGACATGCTATTTTTAGATGTTGATGTTGCACTTGGTGGAATGGAACAGAGAAAAATACATATGCTTGCAAGGGAAAACCTACCGAAAGTAGGGTCTTCTGTACCAGTTATAATCCACACACCACTTCTCCATGGAACTGACGGCTCTGAAAAGATGTCTTCAAGTAAAGAAAATTTCATAGCCATCGATGATTCTCCTGAAACTATAAAAAAGAAGATTAAAAACAGTTTCTGCCCAGCAGGAGAAGTAGAAGGAAATCCAATAATTGAAATAGCAAAACACTTCATATATGACCATAAAGACACCATGTTAATTGAAAGACCTCCTAAATTTGGAGGAAATCTTGAATTAAGTTACAATGAGCTTTTAGAGTCATATAAAGATGGAAAATTACACCCTCTTGACCTCAAAAATACAGTAACAAAGGAATTAATTGAAATTTTAGAACCTGTAAGGAACTATTTTGAATAGGTGATTTTATGGAATATGAAATGAGAATACCTCCAGGAACCCCATCAAAATTGGTGGAAGAAGTTATGGAAAAATACGACAAATTAGAATTTAAACAGACTGAACAAGGACCTGTAATTGTCGGTGAAAAACAGGACCTTGAAGGTGCGCAGGACATTATCATCAGGGGTTTAAACCAGAGAATAAAAGAATTAGAGGATAAATAATATATTATCCTTGAAATTTATTTTAATTAAAATTTAATATTTTGGACTATTTAAACCACTATAAATGAGTTTAAACCAACAAATAAAAGAATTAATGGATAAAAAAGTAATTATCCTTTAAATTTATTAGTTAAAATTTAAAATCTTGAATATCAAGATACACTCTTATTTTTATTGAATTTTTACAACATCTCGAATATCATCAATTATGTCTTCTACGATGTCATCTATACCGTTTTGATCGCTCCATGTGCAGAGTTCTGTTCCTGGAACATCACCAATATCTTCAAATGTGCTTTCATCACTCCAAGCCTTTTGTAAGTCTTCAGAACAAAAACTTAAATCAGTATCATGATTTTCATAAATAATACCCCAAGTTTCAGAGTCTCTAACTTCCCAGTACCAGCTGTAAGTAATAGCACATTTTTCCTCATCCATTCCACTGGTTAAATCTTTAGTTAACCCCTGACAAACTTTAGACTCCTCTTCATAGCCTACAACTAATGATTTACCCTCATCAAGATCAATCTTTTTTTCCCAGATATCTTTAGGGCCTTGAACTTTCTCTAAATCTATATTTATTATCATATCTGTAAGTTCATCTTCATTTACCATGCTTGTGTTCTCCGTAAATAGTAAATAAACTCAGAATTTCATTAGAGCTTGATTTTTGTACAAATGATATTTATGATTTAAATAATACTTAATTTTTGTGCATATTACAATTCTAGTAGAATATATTTATAATTAATATACCATACTATTATGTTTAACTAGATGCATCTGCCAATTTTAGGAGAGATTACCTTCTTTATGTCCTCACAGATTTTGTTGATCCCATTATTTGCATTTATAACAAAGAAATCATTCTTCCGAGCAAGTTCAAGGTACCTTTCCCTGATTTTTTCAAGAAAAGCCTTATTCTCAAAACTATCTTTACCATCACACCGTTTAAGGGCAGTTTCAACATCCAGATCAAGCAATATTACCATGTCCGGTATTTTAACGAATTTATTTAATTCATAAAGCCATGAAGGGTCATTTTGATAAACAATACTTGAATAAAAAGACCTGTCACTTATCACAATTTTACCTGATTGTTCTGCAGCCTCGATTTCATCCATAAGTACCATGCGGTCGGCAGCAAATAAAAGAGCCAGGGTTTTCTGGAAATTTTCTGACGTGGCATCAGGATCCCTGAGCATTTTCCTTATTAATCTCCCAATATCAGAATCAGTGGGTTCAAAAACCCTCATAACTTCAAATCCGCATTCATTAAGCCATTCTTCAAGAAGAAGAATCTGTGTTGATTTTCCCGACCCATCAATGCCTTCTAAACATATATACATACTGGTTAGTTATTTTCATAATCCTAAATATAGTTTGAGCTCAAGAATCTGTTTAAGCATTAAAAGTATAATTATCTAAAAACTAAATAAACTACTATACCATCTGAATTTATTTTAACGTTCATGTCCCTGATCCTGTGCACTGTTTATACTTCATGTTGTGGTACTGTTAATTTAAGTTGAACCTGTTTAAAAAAATCCATTTATTTAATCAATGATTAACATAAATTACAGCACTAAATTAACACCATGTAAAAATTGCAGATTTTACGGTCACAAAACTAACAGTCTTCAAAATCATGTGAAATCAAAGATTTTTTATGCGTAGAAAAATGCATAACATACGAAAATCGAAGATTTCCGCGGTTACAAAATCTCTGATTTTGTAAACATTTTTCTCTGGCTGTTAAAATTCCATACATGAACGTTTTGAAATTATTTATGATTATAAATCCTGTTATTTACATTTATCCGGAGAAATACAATGAAAATAGAAATACCAGAACTACTGGCACCTGCAGGATCTATGGAATCCATGAAAGCAGCTGTGAATGCAGGGGCAGATGCCGTATACCTTGCAGGGAAACAGTTTGGGGCACGGCATTATGCAGCTAATTTTGATAACACAGATTTAAAAGAAGCTGTTCATTACGCCCATTTAAGGGGCGTAAAAGTTTATGTAACAGTTAACACTCTCATTAAAGACCATGAACTTCCAGATTTAGCCAAATATTTATTATTTTTATATGAAAGGGGAGTAGATGCAATTTTAGTTCAAGATGTGGGTGTTGCACGTATTGCAAAAGAGCTTGTTCCAGATCTTAACCTCCATGCATCCACACAAATGACAATTCACAACACTGAAGGAGTTAAATGGGCAGCAGAATTTGGATTCAAACGAGTGGTGCTTGCAAGGGAAATGAAACTGGCAGAAATAGAGGAAATCAACAAAAATATTGAACCCGGAGAAATTGAACTTGAAATATTTGCACATGGAGCTCTATGTTACTCCTATTCCGGACAGTGTCTTTTATCTTCATTTATCGGCGGGCGCAGTGGAAACAGGGGTATGTGCGCACAGCCGTGCAGGAAACCATATGATCTAATTTTAGGCGGGAAAGATGGATACGGCAGGCCCATTAATACAACTAAAGTTGAGATAATGCAAAGCATTATCGAACATCAAAAATCAAAGATTTTTGAAGCGAAAATTAAAGAGAAGTATTTATTATCGACACGTGATTTAGCGATTTATGAATATCTTGATAAAATATCAAAATCATCTGTAAGTTCACTCAAAATTGAGGGCAGAATGAGGTCTCCTGAATATGTGGCAGTTGTTGTGAGCACCTACAGAAAAGCACTGGATTCGATTAAAAAAGGAAGATGGAAGCCCAGAAAAAAAGATATTGATGACCTTAAATTAGCATTTAACCGTGATTTTACAGGAGGGTACCTTTTAGAAAAAGACGAAAGTTCAGTAATGAGTCGAGATCGTCCTGGAAACAGAGGAGTTTATGTTGGGCCTGTCACTGATTACAAGAAGAAAGATAAAAAAGCTGTAATTGAAATTAAAAATCAGATTATACCTGAAAAGGGAGACGGCATCGTTTTTATAAATAAAGATCAAAATAAAAACGAGTATGGTATGGTAATACATGAATCTCCACATATTTATAAAAATAAAGCTAATTTCACGGTTCAACGTCCGTTAAAACCTGGAACTTTAGTTTATATAACACGCAGGAAATCACTGCTGGATAAAGCTCAAAAAATAATTAGTGATGATAAACATCAGATAAAAATCGATTTAGATATATTTATAGAAAATAATGGATCTATATCGCTCCAGAGTAGATTTAATGCTCCAGATAATGTTTTAATTGATCTGAAATTAGTTCCTGATTTTAAAATGGAAGCTGCCGTTAAAAAACCCGTAACTGAAAAAATAATTGAAACCCAGTTTAGAAAAACTGGTGGCACCCCCTTTGATATAAAAAATATGAATATACATTATCCCGGAGGCTTTTTTGCACCAGTCAGTGAATTAAACAAGCTCCGCCGGGAACTATTTGAAAAAATAGAAGAAAAATTAATTTCAGCATCCTGTCCAAGTAAAAATAAAATGAAAGAAGCGCATGATAAATTGAACAAGTTGCTCCCTCAACTGGACATAAAAGCAAATAATATTAAACTAGATAAAAAATCAATTAGTTTAGCTGTATATGCCGACGATCTAGATATCCTAAAAGGTGCCGCCAGTGGGAAATGCGATAGAATTTATTTTGACCCATTTACAGGGAATGCTGCATTGAACTGCAACTCTAATTTAAATACCGCATCAACCTTAAATTTAATCAATAAAGCTGTGTCGATCTGTAAAAATACAAATACTGAACTAATCTTAAAATTTCCCAAAATTACTTCAAGCTATTACTTATCCTCTTTAAATTCTTTTTTAGCTAAAGCTTTTAATTCAGGGATTAGTGGAGTTATGACCGATTCTATTGGAGCTGCAGAATTTATGTTAAATCTCAATTTTCAGATTAATCTTTTTGCATCTGCAGGACTTAATATATGGAATTATAAATCAGTTGAAGAACTGCAAAACATTCTTAAGAATTTTACTGTATCTCCTGAGCTTTCAAAAGATGAGATTAAAAGGCTTGCTTTCAATATTCAAACTAGAGGAATTGATTCAAATTTAGAACTTTTAGTACAGGGAAATGTGGAATCTATAGTTTCTAAAGACTGCATTCCCCATATTGCAGGAGATAAAGTTCTTAAAAATAAAAATGCTGAAAAATCATTTCTGGGAATTGAAGATACTAAAAACCATTTATTCCCAATAAGATTGGATAATGAATGCAGAACCCGCATTTTAAACTCAGTGGAGTTGTGCCTGGTAGACTATATGCCCCAAATTTCTAAAATTGGCATTGATACAGTTATAATCGATGCAAGAGGCAGAACACAAAAATATGCCCATGAGATGAGCCATATTTATAAAAAAGCCATTGAGATCGGGGCTAAGAAGGACCAAAAATCAAAACGTGAACTTAATGCTTTAAAAAATAAGGTTAAAAAGATCTCTTTAGGTGGAATAACAACTGGAAACTTCCTCAGAGGAGTTACAGAACAGTAAATTTCCCTGGCCAATTACTCCCAATTTCATAACTTACAGAAAAATATTAATAATTTTTTTAACATAGTTGTTATGAGAGAGTGATTAGTTGAGCAGAATTAACAAATATTTATCCATAATACTTATTTTTATTCTGGTGATTTTTGCATCGGGTTGTGTTAATACACAAAATAATTCCACAGGAAACAATACCAATCAATCTCCAAGTACAAACAACAGCTCTTTTACCCCAAATGTGATTGTAACTGTAGCTTATCAAGGATCATGGAATGGTACTATTTCAGACAATACGGGAAATAGAACAGTGCATGGAACTTCCAGCAATAATTATAATTTAGGCCCAAATCCAGGTACAGTATCAGTTACTTTTAGAAAAACGGATAACAGCACATTACCTTTACGGGTACAGCTATTTCAAGGAAATAAAGTTATTGAAAGTCAAAGTACCAATGAATCATTTGGAACTGTTTTTATAAGCCACATATTTTAAGTATTCTTTATTTTGGTTATTAATATAGGATAATAAATGATCCTGTGGCTTAAAACATCTATTTCAATTAATTTGAAACTTAATTTTAATTAAAAAAGATGTTAACTTATAAAATTTGCTAAAACCTTCGATTAGTAAATTTAAGTCGTGTTTACTACCACATCACCAGTTCAATTTTAAGGTTATCCCCCTAAATTTTATTTTTAAATTTTTAGCTGCACCCAATTAGTATTAAATTTTTTATATTAATTATTACATATATAAATAATAATTAAAAAAAAAATTCAGTTCTAACAATTTATTTTAACCTTTGTAACGAGGGATATAATGGATAAAGATGAAAAAATTGATAAAAAAAGCAAAATTGAAGATTTAGAAGAATTTAGAGAGTATCCTGAAGGAAAAGGACTTACTACCGACCAGGGAGTGAAGGTAAGCCATACTGATGATTCATTAAAAGCAGGAAAAAGAGGACCTACACTGATGGAAGATTTTCATTTCAGGGAGAAAATAACCCATTTTGACCATGAAAGGATACCTGAAAGAATAGTACATGCCAGGGGTGCCGGTGCACATGGTTACTTTGAATGTTATGAGTCAATGTCTGAATATACAATGGCCAAATTCCTTCAAGAACCTGGAAAGAAAACACCAGTATTTGTGAGGTTTTCAACTGTAGCTGGATTTAGAGGTTCAGCAGACACTGCACGAGATGTTAGAGGTTTTGCCACCAAATTTTACACCGAAGATGGTAATTATGACCTTGTAGGCAATAATATACCCATATTTTTCATACAGGATGCCATTAAATTCCCGGACTTAATCCATTCAGTTAAACCAGAACCAGACAATGAAATACCACAGGCATCCACCGCCCATGACACATTTTATGACTTTGTGGTAAGTGCACCTGAGACAACCCATATGATCATGTGGGCATTATCTGACAGGGCAATACCCAGAAGCTACAGGATGATGGAAGGCTTCAGCGTCAACACATTTAGATTCGTGAACAGCGAAGGAAAAGGCAGATTTATCAAATTTATATGGAAACCACTACTTGGAGTGCATTCATTAGTCTGGGACGAGTCCATGAAACTTGGTGGAGAAGATCCAGATTACCACAGGCGCGACCTCTATGATGCAATAGATAATGGCGATTATCCAGAATATGAGCTTTACGTTCAGATGATTGAAGAAGAGGACGAACACAACTTTGATTTTGACATTCTTGACCCCACTAAACACTGGCCTGAAGAAATAATACCCCCTAAAAAGATTGGTAAACTTGTTTTAAATAGAAAACCAGACAATTTCTTCACTGAAGTGGAACAGGTAGCATTTTGCCCCGGAAACGTAGTCCCTGGGATAGACTTTAGTAATGACCCCCTTCTACAGGGCAGGCTCTTTTCATACATTGATACGCAACTTATCAGGTTGGGCGGTCCCAATTTCCACGAAATACCCATAAATAGACCATTAGCACCAGTACACAATAATCAACGCGATGGATATCACCGCCATACAATTAATACGGGTAAAACCAGTTATTTCCCCAATACATTGGGAGATAACTGCCCTAAACCTGTTCCTCGAGAGGAAGGAGGCTATGTCCATTACATGGAGAAAGTGGAAGGTAAAAAAATAAGAGATAGAAGCGATAAATTCAAGGACTTCTACAGTCAAGCTAGATCATTTTATAAAAGCATGTCTGAGCCTGAAAAGCAGCATATTATCAGTGCTTTCCACTTTGAAGTTGGAAAAGTGGAGTCAAAAGAAGTCCGCCAGAAAATGGTGGATCAATTTGCAAATGTAGATAAAGGACTTGCTGTAGCAATTGCAAAAGGAGTTGGTGTTTCACCACCGTCAGACGGTGCAGATTCCAGCACTGCAGACAACTTCCCATCATTCAGTATGGAAAATACAGTAAAAGACACTGTAAAAACCAGGAAAGTTGCCATACTTGCAGAAAACGGTTTCAATTATGATGAATTGGTGAATGTAAAGGACGCCCTTAAGGACGCGGGGGCAAATTCAGAAATCATATCTATGTACCTCGGAATGATCAAAGCGGATAACGGGCAGGAAATTGAAGTTGACAGGAATTACATTTCTACAGCATCTACTCAGTTCGATGCAGTCTACATACCTGGAGGTAAAGAAAGTGTGGACACACTGAAAAAACGCGGCGATGTAATTCATTTTGTAAATGAGGCATTCAAACACTGTAAAGCCATTGCCGCAGTTAGTGAAGGTGTGGATTTGCTTACAGAATCAAATATAACAGGGTTTTCAATTTCAAAAGGAGAAATAACTTCTGATAAAGGTGTAGTTACTACCATTGACAATACCCATATAAAAAATTTTGCTAAAAGTTTTATTGACGCAGTTGCCATGCACCGTCACTGGAACCGTGAAACAAAATAGGAGATACCTGCCTAAATTAAATTCATTTTTTCTTTTTAATTGAAGAGCAATTTTTTTATTGAAGTCAACAAGCAGTCAGCCGTTAAATTTTGTAGACTTCATATTTTAGGGGAGTAAAAAATAGGATCATTGTGCAGCCCAAGATCCCTTAAAAAAACAGATGTTTTTACACACCAAACATGAATTTTCAGGGTGGAGAAACTAATTAGAATATACACAAAAAAGAGTTATAACACCATTATTTTAAACGTGACTTGAGACATATCACAATAAAAGTATTAAAATTGAACTGCTCAAAAAGGTTAAAATTAGAGAAAATAATAAAATAAAGTTGATTTTTTAATAAAAAGGTATTATAATTTGTAAAATTACGTATAACTTATTATTATCTCTTTAAACCATAAAATTTATATACAAAACTACACATTAGTAATTTAGGTCAATACAAGTAAGTATTGACCTCATCCCCTTTTAATTAATATTTTAAGTAAAGTACTTAAATTTCAGGGACACTGAATCTTTTCATTTGGTGTCCCTGGATACCCCCTAATTTTATAAAATACCCATGTTTATAACATTTGCATGAATTATACTTCCTGTTAAATTGTAGATATAGAAATTATCTTAAAAACATGTAGTTATGATATACTTGTACAGCCTCCAATCATAATGAAAAAATGATTAAAAAATAGATTGTGAATGTGAAAGCATGATCTTAATGTTTTTAGACCCAGTTAAAAAATACCATTATTTAATCTTATTGATTATCCTTAAAAGGGCTTTATTTCTAACAGGTATGGTAAAATAAAATGTGGAACCTTTACCTAACTCGGATTCAACCCAAACACGCCCACCATGACGATCTACTATTCGTTTAACTATAGCTAGACCTATCCCTGCACCTTGATACTCATCAATTGAATGTAACCTCTTGAACACTTCAAAAATGTGGTCACTGTACTGTTCTTCCATTCCAATTCCATTGTCACTAACTGAAAAAACATATTCTTTATCTTTTTTTCGAGCTGAAACATGAATTTCAGGCGTTATCCCCTCACTACAGAATTTAAGTGCATTTCCAATTAGATTCTGGAATACACGTGCAATTTGATCTTCATCAGCAAAAATTACGGGAAGAACTGGATCACTGGTTATTTCAGCATTATTTTCAGTAATTGAAGATTCTAAATTACTTAAAGCATAATCTAAAGCTTCTTGAGTGTTAAATTCTTTAAATTCGTTTCCTTTTGTCCCAACACGTGAGTAATCAAGCAAACCCTGGATCATGCTTTTCATTCTCTTTGCACCATCAACCATATACTCAATGAATTCATCAGCATCATCATCGAGCTTACCCTTATAACGTCTTTCGATTAACTGCGCATAACTGGCAATGGTCCGCAGCGGTTCCTGCAGGTCATGGCTTGTAATGTAAGCAAAACTCTGTAATTCTTTATTAGAACGCTGCAGTTCAGTTATAATTTCTTTTAATTGCCTTTCACTCCTTTTTCTTTCAGTGATATCACGACTTATAGACAGTATCGATTCAATTTCGCCTTTAGAATTATATTCCGGTACGGCAGTAGTTTCAAAATATTTAAAGCCATCATTAGTTATGGAACTGTATTCAAACTTCTGTAATTCACCGGTATCCAGTAATTTTTGATATTTTGACCTCCACATTTCAGCATATCTCAGAGGGGTGCCTGTTTCTTCAAATGTTTTGCCCATATAAAAGTCAGGGTAATTACCCTGCAATTCTAAAATTTTAAAATTAATAAAAATGTATTTAAAATCAGTGTCAATCCGTGTTATAAGATCAGGCGAATTTTCTGCAAGTGCCCTGAATGACTCTTCACTATCTTTAAATTTTCTAACTAGTTCCTCTGACTTAATTTTATACTCTGTTAATTGATTTCTGGATTTATAACTCATTAAAGCTTCCATAACTGCAGTAGATATTAATTCAACTATTTCTAAATCATCTTGACTAAAATCTTTATCTGTATGAACCAATCCAATTTCACCAAAAACTTCACCAGCATGCATTAAAGGCACACCCATGAAACTTTTAATTTTAACATGCTCTTCTGGCGGTTCGATCCATTTTGGATGTTTATTAATGTCATTAAAAATTAAAGGCTTTGCTTTATTAATAACACCCCACCTAATTCCTTTAATAGGTAAATCTGTTTCCATAACTAACTGTTTACCCTGGGTCGTTTTACGTTCGCGCGCTCCAGAAAAACTTGTTGCAATAGTATTTAATAATTTTTTAGGTGTTACCTCACATATAAAGCCAGAGGAACTGCCTATAATTTCCTCAATAGTTTTTAATGACATTTGAGCTAATTCTTTTTTACTTTTAACTCTTAAACCCGCCTGAAATATTTTAGTTATACCCTTTAATACTTTGTTATTCCTTTCAATCTCTTCTGCTGATTCTTTTAACTCTTTTTCAATTTCTGTATATTCAGTAACATCCTGAATTTGAACTAAAAAACCAAAATCAGCTTCAGAGATAGTCCAATCAATAAAAGCAGTTCTAGAATTTACAGAAGCATAAGTTCCTTCATTTCTGATATTTTCATAATCTAAACTAGATTGAAACTTAATTAAACCTGTTTTAATCAATTCATCCTTCTTTAATGCAATATCAGGACTATCAAATAAATTAATTTTTTTAAAATCATTTAAAGAATTAATACCTGCTATTTTTAAAGCTGTAGAGTTTGCATCAATTAAATTACCCTTTTTATCATAACAAAAAATACCATTGGGAGACTTATCAAATATTTCCTTGAATATGCTATTTTTTGTATTTAATTCAATACCTCCCCTGAAAATACTGATTAATATCTTTTTAAAAATTATAAAGAAGTTCTTACTATTACTTTGTTTTTAAAAGGTATAACTTTTTTCATCAGTTATTCAATGAAGTTAACGTTTCCTAATTTTGGCTATTTCCATAAAATAAGTACCTTTATTGATTAATAATATACTTAGATGTATTTTTATAGATATAAATGAATTTAAAATATAAATATCTTAAATCAGTAGAGTTCTACCCCTATTATGCATTATTAAAATTTTGGAGGATATTAATTTAATTCAAAAGTACATTTTTACACCTGCTAAAGAAAATAGTAAAGACTGTTATTTTAAAATATTCTATACATCCAAGATTTAAAAAAGTAAAAAATTAGTTTATTAGCTATAATACGTATGTGTGTTGTTTTACGGGTTTGTTATCTCCACTTTTAACGTATTTTAAGACAATTTTCTGCCTTTTATCTCCTTTAAATTTAAAAGTTTCAATGCCGGGACTACCTATTAACCCTGGATTGTTCGATCTAAATGTGTCGCTTAACAATTTTACGTGCTTTTTATTGTACACTGCAACCCAATGATATCCTGTTGAGGGGTTAGAAACTACTTTAATATTCTTTTCTACAGATTTAGTGTTATAGTTAGATGAGGCAGCAAAAGAAGATGTCACGAGGCTAAGACATAAAAAAGCCATAAACAACACTGCTATTTTAGTCCTCATAAAATCACCTCCATTTGTGTTAAAGATATAATAATTAATTTATAGTACTTAAATTTTAGTTCCATTTAAAAAATAAAAAAATGAAGGTTTTACCTCATTAAAGCACTTTTTGCACCTGTAATTAATTCTAAAATTCTGCAAGGGCTTACTCCCATGTTTTAAGACAATCAATTCAATTAATGTGCTTAAACGGAGTATATGCTGTTTTAAAAAGTAATCATAGATCCAGCTAAGGGATTCTATAAAAAGTCGCTCGTCTTTGCAAAATAAAAAAAAAGAATTTAAAGATTTAAAATAAGCTATTTAATGCTCAATCATCCTCAATTTTTATTGCTTCATCTGGACATACATCCATACATACTTCACACAAGCTGCATTCTCCTTTATTCTTGATTACAAGGGTATCTCCCTCAATTACAAGAACTTCCATGGGGCATACATCTGCACATTCCCCGCATTCTGCACCTTCACATTTATCGTAATCTACTGTTATTTTAACCATTTAACTCACCTGCTGTCTTTCTATAGCTGATTTAATCTAATTATTCTCAAGACATGATTGATTATTATCACGTCAAATTTTATCTCTTCTTGGGCGTTTATCTATAGCTGAGGGAATTCCTGAAGACACTGAACTTATTTCCCCTAACTTACCTTCCATAAAGTATTTGAGGTTTTTTCCTACACTTCTGGGACTAATTTTATAAATTTTAATTCCTGCATTTCTTAAAATACCAAATGCAACATTACCTAATTCCCCTATAATCAGAGCCTCAACACCTTGATCTACTATAAATTGTGCCGCTAAGTTTCCGGCTCCCCTTTCATTTTTTGCAGGATTTTCAATGGGTAAAACATTTTCAATTTCTCCATTTTCCAGATCTGCAATTATAAAATTAGGGCTTCTTCCAAATACGTTGCTTATATTTGATTCCAAACTAAGTCCAGTTGATGTAATAGCTACTTTCATTTAATTCACCTCCAGTATGTCCCACTATAATTTGTAACATTTCAACTTGCCACACATAAATACTTCCATATACACTGAAATTACGCCTATTTCCGGCCAGAGTTTAAAATTCTATGAAAAGTCAGCTGAGAAATATCCATTATTTCGCTGTTTTTTCTGGTTAATACGTTTATAATCTATTTAACCAAATTATACATTACCTAATGTATTCCCTGTTGGTTTGATTTTGCATATTTATTCCTTTGAACATGGTTTAAAGTGCCCGATCTGGGTTCTCAAGTATGAGCCTTACCCCAACATGTTTTGAATATATATTCATAACTTCAATATAAACTATTGCATTTCAAAGCACCAAAATAAGGTAGTAACGAAAACTAAAAATTTAAATTAACAGGTGCATTTAATAAATACGAATTAAATTCCATATCCAATAATGTATTATGGAAAATTTCTGGATATAAATGCATATTTACAAAAGATATGCTTAGATAACAGTTAAATATCTAAAATTCAGCAAAACGATCACAAATATAATTGTAGATCTGTAAGTATCAAAAATATTTATATCCTAGTTTTGAATATATATTCGTTTATCCTTTAAAATACAACACAAATTAGAGTGATGAAAAAAATGTTAGAAACCTTAGAAATATATAAAATTATTATAGCAGTAGCCTTTATCAGTTTTATTATCTATGCAATGCTCAATGACCCAATAAAGAAAAATAGACTGCATTAAAATACATAAAAAAAAATTTAAAGAAATAATAAACTCAAATATGGAATTAACAGTATGGTTTATTCTTATTATAGAACTCTTCAAATATAGGGCGATAATACCCTGCAATTTCATTAATCCCCGGAACATTAAGATCTTCTTCAGAATAATATAAAGCCATTATAATCCTGCATGTTTTATTCAAATTATCAAAGTAAATTACAAAGTCTATATTTTCAGCATCACCATCAAAATCATGTTCATTTAATTTTCCCCATAACTCAGGAATATATCCTTCAGTTAGTTCATCATCAGTGTAAACCAAAATAAAGCTTTTAGGCAGGGAAGTCTCTTTATCTCCAGTATCTTCAATCTTTACATCTTCTGTATCTTCTTTTATTTCCTCAAACTGCAACATTTTATCACATTTGTTATTTTCATAGAATATGCTTTTTAAGTTAAATTATTTTATATTTTTAAACTGAAATCTTAAATTGACTTTAAAACAGGAAAGTTCTATCTTTTAACCTGCAAGTCAAAAACATAATTTCAAGCCTTGCTATTTAAATTCAAGTTTTTAGTGTTTTAAATGATTAAAAAAACTTGTTTTAAAACTTTTTTGAGAATTTTATTTGCGCTTGCAATAACTAATTTTAAACTGAATTTTAACTAATTTAAAATTTATTTAAGTTCATCCTTAAAGGGTATCATGAAATAAAACGTAGAACCTTCACCATACTCTGATTCAACCCAAATTTTACCATTATGGCGATCTATAATTCTTTTAACAATTGCCAAACCAATTCCTGCCCCATCATATTCTCCAATAGAGTGTAATCTTTTGAACACTTCAAATATTTTATCACAATACTCCTTTTCTAACCCTATTCCATTATCTGCAACAGAAAAAATGTATCCTTTAATTTCTTTGCGTGCAGAAATATGAATTTTAGGTTTAAGCCCAGCCCTATGGAATTTAAGAGCATTTCCAATTAGATTCTGGAACACATGTATCATCTGGTTTTCATCTGCAAAAATTATTGGAAGAGCATCATAAGTAACTTCTGCATTATTTTCATTAACTACAGGCCCTAAATTATTTAAAGCATGATTTAAAGCACTTTCTGCATTAAAATCCCGGAATTCTCCACCTTTTGTTTCAATACGAGAGTAATCAAGCAAACCCTGGATCATCTGCTTCATTCTTTTTGCACCATCAACCATATATTCAATGAATTCATCGGCTTCATTATCCAGCTTACCTTTGTAGCGCCTTTCGATCAGTTGAGCGTAACTGGCAATGGTCCTTAAAGGTTCCTGGAGATCATGACTGGTAATAAAGGCAAACTGCTGTAATTCATCATTTGAACGTCTTAATTCATTTATTGTATCCTTTAACTGCTCTTCTGCATTCTTACGCCGAGTAATATCTTTAGAAATTGAAGATATTCCAACAATATTGCCTTTATCATTTTTAATTGGAGAAAATGTTATAGACGAGTAAAAATGGGATCCGTCCTTTTTTAAACGTTCCAATTCAACATGTTCTATACTCTCCCCATTTTTAGCTCTCTCAATCAATCTCAAATTATTAACCTGTTCCCCAGGTTCCATTAAAATAAATATATGCTTTCCAATTATTTCACCTGAGGAATATCCGTACATTTCTACTGCGCCATGATTCCAGCTGGATATTCGAAAATTTAAATCCATTCCAATAATAGCATCATCCGATGACTCCACAATGTTAGCTAACCTTTTAACTTCTGCCATCCTTTCTTCAATCTGATCTTCAAGATTATAATTAACCTGCTCCAACTGTTTTATCAGCTTTTCCCGATCATTTAACACAAAATAAGCAAGAATAGAAGCTAAAATTGTTGTAAAAGAAATAGTAATGGCATGTGATTCCCATATGTTTATACTGGGAAACAATAACTGTTTTACAATTTCATAAAGGGTCATACCCACTAAAAAAGCTAAAAAAACAATTATAATCTGGCTTTTAATGCTTTTAATGTCTTTTGATATAATAGGACAGTACCCCTCCTTAAATTTTAAATTATATTGTAATATGGTAATTACTAAAATAAATCATTTAACATAAAAAGTAGTCCCTACTTAATACATATATTTTTATAATCCAAACTGCTGTACATTTGAGGCTGTAATTTCAACTACAGATAGTGTTATTAATCCAATAGTTGAAGAAAGATTGTAATACCTGCCTTAAATAATCCCCACCATATTCAAACCTACAAAAATCAGCAGAGCTATGAATATATAATTCAGTTTATCTGCAGGAAGTTTATGTGCTGCCTTAACTCCCAATTGGGCCATTGGGATACTTGCCCCTGCCAGAATAACAAATTGAAGGAGATTAATGTAACCCAAAGAATATTGAGGTAGTCCCGGTACGCCCAGTCCATTAAAGATATAAGAGATAATTCCCCCTATAGATGTAAATATTATAACCGCTGTGGAAGTCCCAATTGATTTATGTATGTCATATCCCATGGCAATTACAAGGAATGGGACTATGATAAATCCCCCGCCAACTCCCAGAAGCCCAGACATTATTCCAACAATGAATCCACCGGCAATAAAATAAATATTATCCGTTTTTGGCTCTTTTTTAACCTCTGGAGATTTATAAAGAAGCATTCTAACAGCAACCGCCAAAGCTGTGACCCCAAAAAGGATTTTAAGAATATCTCCAGGCACATGAGAAGCAATAGTCCCTCCCAAAATACCACCAATACTTCCAGTAACAGCTAAAAGTGCCATTGGTTTGATTAAAACTGCATTTCGACGGTAATGTCCATATGCGCCGCTTATAGCTGTTGGGAGTATAACTGCAAGGCTTGTACCTAAAGACATCCTTATAGCAAGCGTAGGATCAACACCGATAGATATAAAAAGCCAGTATTGGACAGGGACCATTATAAAACCTCCCCCAATTCCAAGAAGGCCTGATGCAAACCCTATCCCCGCTCCCGTGATTGCAAGAATTATAATATAAAAAATAGTGGGATCCATAAATTTATTCCTTCATAATCAGACTATATCCTAACTTTATTTTTAAAAGAATTATACTTTACGTTTTAAAAACATTGATACTATATGTACTTAATGTAATAATAAACTATATTAAAATAAATCACATATGTAAGTACAATATGAAAAATAAATGTATAAATTTTCTAAATTAAGTTTAAAATTAATAGTAGAACCATGAATATTTCTAATTTTTTATTCAAATTTTCTAAACTATTTTTAAAATAGGTACTTATTAATTTAAATTCAATTATTAGTTACCAAATGCTTGAAAACTATTAGTTTTCAAATGCTACCCAACTATATTTAAGCTATACGTTTATATATTGAAAATAATTATTAATAATAAAAAAAATTTGAAATTTATCTAAAGTTTCAAACTGAATATTTTTATGTTAAAACTCTTTATAAATCAAAATAATCAAATAATTGTGCCCCAATGGTGATAAAAGGTGGAACTTACAAAAATCAAAGGCATCGGTGATAAACTAGCAAAGAAAATTGTTGACAGCTTCGGCAGCGAGGCAGATCTACAGACAGCGATCAGCAACTTCGAAGTTGATAAACTTTCAGAAATTGATGGAGTAAGTCAGGCTAAAGCTATAGAGATAATAAATGAAGCTTTAGGCAATCCAAGGGAAGAGTTTTTAAAGACAGAACAGGTCATCCAGATCTATGATGACATTATCGCCAGAATTCTTAAATACGCGAGTACCAAATATGGAAAAAACAGGGTTCTTTTAATAAGCCCTACAAATGATACAGGAAAGATTCAGGAAAATCTAGACTTTGTAATGAACGCCAAGGAAACTGTATCCAAACTTCCAGTAAATGAAATCAGTAACCTGCTTAAAAAAGTAAATCCATCTGGAAAAGACAAACCAAAATATGATCCATCAAGAGCCATACTTGTAGAGTCCAGAGAGGATTACAACAGGCTTATGGATCTAGATCTGCACAAATATTCAACAATTATCACTGCAGAAGAGTTAGAAACTCTTGATGATTATGAATTTGTAGTGTATATATTCTCAACTGGACAAGTAGACCTTGATGATGCTTATAACATTGCTATGGTGACAGGCGATTCTCTAAACTATGAAATTGTCCCTGAAACTATCCTTTCATATTACCACACGAATTACGAGCTTCTTTGCAATGTTTTGGAAATTAAAAATATCTTAGGGCGAAAATCAGCGATTGGAGAAGTTATAGAAATTCTTGACTCTCTCGAATCAGCTAAAGTTGATGAAAGCATATTTGATGCAAGCGTCGAAGATGCAAAGAAAAAAGCCGATGAAAAACTCGCTGAAAGTATTAAACAGGTTGATCTTAAAGGAGATGAAGTTTTAGCCCTTATGAATGAAGGAATGCCTGCCAAAATACAGAGTATATTTGATGAAGTGATAAAAGAAGCCAAAGATGAAATTAAGGATAAAACTGGATGTTCATTTGACCCATTCATTCAAAAATACCCAATAGAAATTGATGAACAAGAACTTGAAAGAGTTAAAAAACAGGAAATTGCAAGACAGCACATCAATACATTCGATAAAAAAGTAAAAGCTGCATCACGACTCTCAACCCTTAAAGAAGGAATTGAAGCAGAAATTCAGGAAATTCTGGAATTCGATTATGAGTTTGCACTGGGATGTTTTGCATACTATTACAATTTAAATGCACCGCAGATCAAAGATGAGTTCAACTTTAAAGGTGGAATACATCTCAACCTGGCACTTGAAAATGAAATCAACATTCAAAAGATTGATTACTTCCTGAAAACTCCCGAAAATGTCGCACTTTTAACCGGGGCAAACAGTGGAGGTAAAACAACACTCCTTGAAACCCTTGCCCAGATTTCCATAATGGCACAGATGGGGCTTCCAGTCTGTGCAGAAGAAGCTACAGTTAAACTCGTTGATGAAGTGTATTTCTTCTCAAAGAAAAGGTCTCTTGATGCAGGGGCATTTGAATCATTCCTCAACACATTCATGCCCGTTGTAATTACAGATACACATAAACTTGTTTTACTTGACGAACTGGAAGCAATTACAGAACTTGAAGCTGCAGTTAAAATAATTGCAAGCTTTATAGACCTAATAAAAGATTCTAATTCTTATGCAGTCATTGTAACCCATATGGCACATGAAATAATGAAATATATTGAAGTCAGGGTTGACGGAATTGAGGCAAAAGGCCTTGATGATAACTACAATTTAATTGTAGACAGGACTCCTAGAATGAACTATCTTGCAAAAAGTACTCCAGAACTCATCCTTCGAATGATTTACCAGAAGTCTGATGGAAAGATGAAGGATATTTATGGTCAGATACTGGAGAAATTTTAAATTTATGTACCGGGATCTCTTTTCCTGGCCATAATTCTCAGATTACAACAGCACCTCTACTATCAGAGTAATTGGCACAAGACGATGAATACGTAAGGTTTTGAATGCATGGAAAATTTTATGAAAACTGCCATGCATTATTTGTTAAATTTCTAATTGAACCTTTTTTTAAATCCAGAAAATTACTTCTTTTTGTACTAAACTATTTCTGAATCCGTTTGAGAACCACTTATTATATCTTCATCCATATCTTCATAGCCACTATGATGAGTTTTTGCCCAGTGTCTTTCTTTTCGCGTAATCATCCCTGCAAAAGCCGCGAAGAATAAAGGTAAAAGGTACAGACAATAAGCCCAGTATTCTACAGATCTATAAATTATAACATGTGGAAGCGCTTTTTCCCGATATAAGCCTATGAACAATGATGGGAAAAACGCAAAAGTTGACAAGGCACCTACAGCAACTGGAGCGCCGAAATGGAACTGCATAATATTTCCTATCTGGAGTATAAAAACCACATAACCTACCATTACAAATGCAATAAGCAGGAGGAAGAAAAGTTGTTCTATGGCATTTATCTTCTTATAAAGAGGAATAGGTGCATTCATTATTTTTGTAAGATAAACAAACAGCGTTTCAAGATTTCCTGTCGCCCACCTTATTCTCTGTCTAAAGAAAAGATCCCACTGGGGAACAGCTTCCTGATAGACAACAGCTTCTCCACAGTAACGAATTTTATAACCGTTCATAATAAGTTTAACACTCATATTCAGGTCTTCTGTGACTGCAAATCCATCCCATCCTCCGATCTCTTTTATAGCTTTCTTTGTGGCTATCTGGCCGTTGCCTCCTAAAAATGCATTTTTACCCATTACATCCTTTGCCCGGAGTATCACATTTCCAAATATAGCAAATTCAATCTCCTGCATAGCTGTTAAAAGGTTTTCATTACGATTGTACATCCTAACCCTTGCCTGTACACCTTCAACACCATCCTCATTCAGGTAAGGTATTATTGTCTTCAAGAAATCAGCTTCAATACGGGCATCTGCATCAAAAACTGCTATTATTTCACCCTTACATAACTCTAAACCATCATTAAGAACATAACCTTTGCCTTTTCCAGAGCGAGGCGGTTTTCTAGTTACAATCTTCATAAATTTGAACTCTTTTTTGAGCTCTCCCAGTACATCTGCAGTGTTATCAGTGGAACCATCATTTATAACAATTATTTCGTAGTTCCGCTTATCTTCAATATAATAATCAAGTTGTGCAAGGGTTTTAACACATCTAGCTATTGTAAATTCCTCGTTATGGGCGGGGATCATTATGCTCACAAAGGGCATCTCGTCAAAAGCCGCTGCAGGGCTCTGTTTTTTGAGACTAACCACTGCAAGCAGGACACCATACATTGCAGGTATAAACAGAAGATATTCGAGCCACGTCATACTCCTGGTTAACAGGCCGTATGCAGCAAGTGAAATAGTCACCGCAGAGACAAAGAAAACTCCCGTTTTTTCTATTTTAAGCTCATCAGATTTTTCCCTTATTTTATTTTGGAATTTTGCAACGTTTTCCACGTCGCTCCTGTGCTTACTAAGTGCCATTTCAACTGTTGTATAAAGCTCTGCATCTTCAAAAGGTTTTACCAGGTACCCATAGGGAGATGTTTTCCTGGCCCGTTTAACTGTCTCAGCATCCGCATATGCAGTAAGATATATAACAGGAATATCCAGTTCCATTAATGTTTCAGCAGCTTCAATACCATCCATTTCCCCATCAAGCACTATATCCATAAGTATCAAATCAGGTTGGGCATTACATGCTTTTTGAACAGCTAACTCTCCTGATCTAACAGTTTCAGGTACGCAGTAACCAAGTTTCTCAAGTCTGAACTTTATATCAAGTGCAGTTATCTCTTCATCTTCCACTACCAGTATAACAGGCTTTAGATCATCCTCAACTGCATCAACAGGAGTTTGAACAATTTTATCCCCATTATATATAATTTCGCCCTTGAAATTTTCCTGTTGAGGTGATGCGGGATCCAGTAATTCAGGAATTAAAGTACACGCTCTTGGACGTTCCCCATCCATGTATACCCCTACTTTACCGTTTCTGGATCCATGAGTTGGATTTTCAATTTCGTCAATTTCTTCCAGATATTTCCTGTGCCTCTCAAGGGTAACCTCTATGGTGTTGTAAAGTTTTTGGGGTTCAAAAGGCTTTACAAGATACCCTGAAGCAGGATTTTCCGTGGCTCGAGAGAGAGTAACTTTATCTGAGTGAGCAGTTAAGTAAATAACTGGTATTTCTAATGCCAGTATGCTCTTAGCAGCATCAATACCATCAATATCTCCTTTTAAAAAAATATCCATTAAAACAATATCCGGCCTAAGTTCTGCAGCAAGTTTAACAGCATCTTCGCCGTCTGAAACTATACCAAGCACCCTGTAGCCATAATCTTCTAATTTTAACTTTATGTCCATTGCAATGATATGCTCATCCTCAACTACAAGAATATCAGAACTCACATACCCCGCCCCCATTAAACAAAACGATAAATATCACCATAAGTTCTCCACGAATGTTTATAAATATACATCTATTTTTATGAAAATGATAGAAAATTAGACTGTAATTAAACAAGTACTAATACTTATGGTATCAAGCTGGTTTTTAATACAAAATAGGCGGTTTTTTATGAATTTAAGGTAATAATTCTAATATTTAAGTGAATAAAAAACTCAGATTGCACATATAAAAAGAAATTATAAATGATTTTAAACAAGTTAAAAGGTTTAATTTTTGTATTTTAAAAGAAATTTTTACCCGCTGAACATTACATTAATAAAATTATTACAATTAAATTTATATTTATTACAAATCATAATTATTTTAGTACAATGACGGAGGTTGAATGATGGGTATTGATGAAGAATTGCATAATAGAATTGTTAATGCATTAAAAGGAGCAGATTTTCCAATAAATAACTATGATAAACTTATGGAATCATTCCCCAAAGGTAAAGCAGGGGTATGTAGAGCTCCAGGATTTGATATAACAGTAGAAGACGCTGTAACTTCACTTGTAGAAGAAGACTTTCCATTTAACAATGCTGAAGATGTAGCACATGTAGTAATTAAAAGAATAAGACGCGGCGGAATAATGTAATTAATTTAAAAACAACTATCTAAAACTATTTTTTTTAATTTAAAAATAAAATTTAATTAATTAATCTGATAAAAATACAGTGTTTATTTTTGACAATTCCTATTATTTGTATTTAAAAATAGGACCGTCAAATGAAAATAAAAGTTAAGTAATTTTGCCTGCATACTAACTCACTGGTTCACAGGTAGTTCACCCTTTCCTCCCCGAGCAACCCTCGAAGCAGGCAGTCTGTCCAGTACTGGGTTTCTCCTAATCATAGAAGGCTTAGCCAACCTCATAAGAGGACCGTAGGCACCAGTCAAAATAATGATATGACATTAACTAATTTGTAATTGGTTAAGATAAGCTTTTGGTTGGGACATCACAAATCCCATACAAAAGTTCATTTTTGTAAAATTATTATTAAATTGTATAAAATTAATTCAAAAAAAACCTTCAATATATTATAAAAAAAAAAAATCCTTTCTAATATAAAATAGTAAGTATGAGAATGGCCGGCAACGTTTCAAGCTTCCCATAAAAGACATTATAGTACCACTCAAAACGCAGGAGGACTTTACTTCTGGGATCGAAACGAGACCAGGTGTAACCCCTCCGCT